>NZ_JAUBPT010000007.1:0-20592 GCF_036700905.1 Microcoleus sp. S13_C3
GCATAGGGCATAGGGCATAGGGCATAGGGCATAGGGCATAGGGCATAGGGCATAGGGCATAGGGCATAGGGCATAGGACTCGTCCCCATACCTCACCACGCTTGAGAACCGCTATAGCTGCTAAAGTCTAATAATTATGTGATCTAGAACAGGCGATCGGTTTTAAAAATGGTGCAAGATGAGTCAGACTAAATTCTAGTTGTACAAATCCGAAGTCCGCAAGGCAAAGACTCAAGATTTTGGCAATCTTGATATCTTTTCAACAATTAGCAATTAACAATTAGAAATCAGGGATATGAGACAACATATTGAGCGGCTCAAACAAAATCTAGGCAAAACTATTGTTGGCAAAGCCGATGCTATTCGCTTGGTGTTGGTAGCCGTGCTTTCGGGCGGGCACGCGCTGCTGGAAGACGTGCCGGGTGTGGGAAAAACGCTGCTGGCGAAGTCTTTGGCGCGATCTATTGATGGGAAATTTCAGCGGATTCAGTGCACTCCCGATTTGTTGCCGACGGATATCACGGGTACTAATATTTGGAATCCGCGCAGCGGAGAGTTTGAGTTTTTGCCAGGGCCAGTTTTTGCTAATGTTTTGCTTGCCGATGAAATCAATCGGGCGACGCCGCGAACTCAGTCAGCTTTGCTGGAAGTGATGGAAGAAAAGCAGGTGACAGTAGATGGAGTTTCTCGAAATGTTCCGACGCCGTTTTTTGTGATTGCGACTCAGAACCCGATCGAATATCAAGGCACTTTTCCGCTACCGGAAGCGCAGATGGATCGGTTTACTTTGTCTTTGACTTTGGGCTATCCCGCTGCCTTGGAAGAATTGCAAATGTTGGAACGGCTTTCTGATAGTTTTGCTGTTGAAGATTTGCAGCCTTGTATTTCTTTGGAAGAAGTGCAGGAATTGCGCCGTTTGTGCGCTGCTGTGAAGGTGGAAGGCTCTTTGAAACAGTATATTGTAGATTTGGTGCGATCGACGCGAGAGGATGAGGAGATTACTCTGGGCGTGAGTCCCCGGGGTGCGGTGGCTTTGCACCGGGCGTCGCAGGCTTTGGCGTTTATGGAGGGCCGGGATTATGGGACTCCTGATGATGTGAAATATTTGGCACCGCACGTACTTTCTCACCGATTGATTCCGGCGGGGGGAAGGAGGGCTAAGACGATTGTGGACAAGTTGTTGCGGTCTGTTCCTATTCCTTAAAAAGTTTGTAAGTAGGTTGCTTTAATTATAGGAACAGGCAAGATGCCTGTTCCACAAACAATTACAGCTTAATTAAAGGAACAGGCAAGATGCCTGTTCCACAAACAATTACAGCTTAATTCAAGGAACAGGCAAGATGCCTGTTCCACAAACAATAAAGAATTACAGCTTAATTCAAGAAACAGGCAAGATGCCTGTTCCACAAACAATTACAGCTTAATTCAAGGAACAGGCAAGATGCCTGTTCCACAAACAATTAATTTTCCTGTGGGGAGTAGGGGTTGGGCATCCTGCCCACCCTTGAAAGACTTATTAATAATGGTGCAAAATGTCAGTTAATCCATAGGTTTTGCACCATTCTCAAGCACTCTCAAACAGCGCCACTAATTTCTTTGCCTCTAAATCGACATTGTGTTGTTGAGCAACTCTCTCGGCTCCTGTTTTTCCCATTTGTTCTAGTTTTTCTAAAGGTGCTTCCAATACCGCGCGCATCGCTACGGCTAATGCTTCTGCGGAACCGGGAGGAACTAACCAACCGCAAACACCGGGTTCTACGAGCTCCGGGATGCCAGCAACATATGTGCTAATTACGGGTCGATTGAGAGCGAGGGCTTCCATAATTACGACGGGCAAACCTTCAGCAAAACTAGGCAATACCATTGCCCGTGAAGCTAAAATCTCTTGCTGAACTCGATCGCCACTGGCCCAGCCGGTAATTTCTATATGGTTTTGCAGGCCGAGTTGCAGAATCTGCTGTTCAATATCCGATCGCAGCGGCCCGTCTCCTACGAGTACCAACTTAAACTCTAAGCCTTGAACTGCTAGCAAGTTAGCAGCTTCTAGCAATAACAAATGACCTTTTTGTTCGCTGAGTCTGCCAATGCAAGCTAAGCGGGGTGCTGGAGGTATGGGGACGTAGGGTGCAGCTAAAAATGCAGCATCTACGCCGCAGTGTATGACGTGAATTTTTGACCAAAAAGTGCGATCGCACCACCGAAAAAGCTGACTTTTACCGAAGGAACTAACTGCTGCTACAAAGGTCGATCGTTTAATTTTTTCGTCTAAGGAAAGAAGTGTGGCTTTATCAAATTCTTCAGGGCCGTGAACGGTGAAACTGTAAGTCGGGCCGCCAAGCACGCGGCACAGCATTGCGACTGTTGTGGAATTTGTCCCGAAGTGAGCGTGAACGTGTGCTGTGCCCGATTCTGCAAACCAATTTAAAAGAATGCAAGCTTCTGCTAAATAAGCTAGATGCAGCAAAATCCCCCGTTCCGAGTGCCAGCCAACTTGAAATGTTAGGCGCAAAGCTTCGATGAATCGAATGGGCCTAGTTGCCGCAACGCGCAGCAAACCCCACGCTAACCCCTGTACACCAACTCCTAAGATTACTTTAGTCAATTCTTGCTCTAGTTTGTCGGCCTCATCAACGAGTTCAGACTCGCACGATCGGATCGAAAAGCGTGCGACTTTCAGGCCGCAATTTTCAACGGCTATAACTTCTCTGCGGACAAAGCTGTGGCTGACTTTGGGATATTGGTTAACTAGATAAGCGATGTTCATGAACGGGGATAAACTTTTATGGTAAAACTCTATATTAGTTTAGCCTTTAATCGATTGAAGTCAAGACAGGATTTTGGGTGGGGTTATTTATTCTGTTATGTTTTGATGGATTGGTTCGCGATTTAAGATAAGGGCATCAATGGTTTTATAAACACTGAAATGCCTACCGAATTCCCCAACAAAAAAATCTGTTTTTTGTCAGGGATTGTCTCAGCTTAATTATAGGGGGCGAAATTAAAGCCACCTACTTTGTCAGGTGGCTAGAAAAAAATGCAAGATTACGAATTGGCTAAGCAAAGTTGTTGCCGAAGTTCTGGGGGAATCGCTTCAAAATGCTCTAACAGAAAATTCATCAAGGCGAGGTGACGCAAGTCGTGCAGTTGGGGATGGCGGTGCTTGCGTCCCCTGGTAAACCAGCGACGCACAGTAGAAAGCGATCGACAGCAAATGAGAGCTAGAGCTTCTTGCGGGACATCCCATTTTGCGTAGAATTGCTGCGGAGTCATCGCCAGTTGACAGTCAGCGTAAAGCTGAATGATTCGTTTTTCCCGATCGGTAATCGGGCGAGGCGTCAAACAATGGTGTATCATAGAGGTGATTTTTTAATTTTGAATCGGCCAGTGCCCAATTTGCGGCGCTGGCTTTTGTTTTTGGGGGCTTTGTTTTTTGGCGCGATCGCACTTGACAATCGCCTAGCTAAGCCTTACTCTAACAATATACAACTTAAAATTGTAAAATGTCAACAACTTAATCTGTGTTTTTAGATTCTGCCCTAAAGCTGAAACCAGCTACTTCGGCGACTAAATTCAGATGTTTTAGCGTGGAACGAGCTGGTGACTGTCCGTTCTCCCATTTACTTACAGTCCTCTGGTCAACCCCCAACCGTTCTGCAAATTCTGCTTGTGTCAACCCCATATGGAGACGCAATGCGTTGATGAGTTCGCCATTCCACTGCACCCGATCGCCCGCCTGCTGAACCTGAATTTTCTGGATTAACTTGCGAAATGTTACCCGTTGTGCGTCGAAATCGACTGTTTCCACCCGATATCCTGCCTCCATCCAAGCGGTAGCTTGCAGAGCGCCCTTTTTGCGGTTGCTCCACCAAGCTTGTTGAGTGCGTGCGGAAGGGGGGAGGGCGTTGTTTAGTAATGCCTCTATTTCGGCGAAGTTGAGGGTTACTTCGTCGAGATGGCGATTTTCGCGCAGATAATCTAAGAGCGACTGGTACTTGCTGCCCTCCTTCATGCGGTGTTTTGTGAGGTTTTCAGATATAGAATGCCACAAATCGGGTGAAGGGCAAAATAGCAGCGCGCGATCGCTTTTTTATTTAGGCGCTCGCTTGCGACAGAGGAATCGGAGCAAAAAGAGCTGGTTGGCGATCGTTTCGCGGAATGAGAGCAATTTGGACATCATAGCCTAACTCATTGGCATATTCCGCCAGAGTTTTCAACTCTATGCGATCGCGCGTTCCCTCAATTTGAGATATCCTTCCAGGGCTTTTTTGCACTTCGCGAGCCATTTCTCTAACTGTCAATCCGCGAGAGTTGCGAATTTTTTGCAGCAATTCTCCCAAACTATCTAAAATGAGAAAATATTCTAATTTTTGTTGTAATTCCTCTGCCGTAGTAGGTTTGAGAGTTTCAGGAGGATTGACATCTACCATTGCTTCTGGTTCGGCTAGGAGTGCCGCCAATAAATCGCTTGCTTTGCCATCAATTTTTGTCATATTTTTTACCTCGATTAGTTTATACTAACACTTGTATGCCATTCCGCGCTGCTTGGATAACTTCGGCTGTCCAATTTAGTAATGCAGCACTAGCAGCATCTTCTGTTTTGCACTCAGCGCGACAGAGAGCAAATTCTGTGTGAGAAATTTGGAAAAAATAAACTCGTGCGCCACCTTTTTCTGCCCGAGATTTGAGTTCGTAAATCGGCCCTCCTAAATGCTTTTTGTATCTGCAATTCATACCGTTGGCTTGTAAATCCGAAATCATTTCGATCGCTTTTTTCAAGCAGCTATGCTTGCTGAGTTTCGCCAACTCCAGCAAGTCTGTCAGAATTTGGGGTCGTATTCCTGGTGGATCGTTGGGATGGATGGTGTTGTAAGTTTTATAGGACATTGGTTTAGTCTAAGCTAAACGCTTTGTTTAGTCAAGGCTAAACAAATGTGTCGTGAAAATGCAAGATTACGAATTGGGCAAGCAAAGTTGTTGCCGAAGTTCCGGGAGAATAGCTTCATCATGCTCTCAGAGAAAATTCATCAAAGCCAAGTGACGCAAGTCTTGCGGTTGGGGATGGCGGTGGTTGCTTCCTGTGGTAAATCAGCGACGGACGGTAGAGACCGATCGACAGCAAATTAGGGAGATCCTGCGAGATCCTTTGGTGCTGAGTTCCCCAAATCGCACATTCTTCCTAAGCTGACGCGATCGCCCTCGACGGAATGGCGGATTGGGAAAGGGCGATCGCGCGTCTGAAAAAGTGTGGGAAGCAATTAGGTCGATGGATTAAAGTCCCCTTGCGGGGAAGAGGTGAAAACTGAATCAACTGTTCAATCACCATACTAGAGGCGTGTTTCCATCCCCTTGCGGGGTAAGTTGAAAGACTTGTTGAAGTCTTTGGAAAATTTTCACTCTCCAGTCTTCTAAAGAATAGCTGTCATTTTGATAAAAGTCAAGCCCTTCTCTGCAAAAAAGAGCCGGATGATTATAATCTCCCGAACTCTTTTTTGTTGTCGATACTATTGAGTATTACTTACTCGAACTGAGCAAGAACGATTTCCTTGTCAGGGAAATTAGCGACTAATTTTAGACTCCCACCAAGAGCTTGGATGTAGCCATAGAGGGCAGATACTTGAATATCCTCTGGGCTATCCAAATCAGAAAAAGTGGAATCAAAATTGCTGAGTTCTTTTTCCAGTTCCTCATCTGCATAACCCAACGACTTTAGCTGTTCCAAAAAGGTAAGATGAAGTAAGGCGAGTTGAACTCGCTTTTCAATTTTTGCCCTTCGCTCTGGCTTCATCCGCTCTCGTAATACACTAAAAGACTTTGTTCTCATATCTCATATCAACTTGTGTCCACTTTCAGCTCCTTATGGTGGTGAGGAGTGTGCAATTTACAGAAATGCTTTATTCTGATATCTACCCTTCTTCCCTAAGCTCTTCTAACAGTTGGTCATAGAGCCGATCTGCTGTCGGTACATTTTTCTTATACCAGCGATCGTTACCAGTTTTGTCGCCTCCTAAAAGGAGTACCGCAACCTTCCGGGGATCGAAGGCATACAAAATCCGGTATGGCTTCGTTTTATGTTGTACCCGAAGTTCTCGCATACGTCCGTGACGAGAGCCCTCGATACCTGAACTGTGAGGAAAGCCAAGAGTCGTTCCTTTTTCTTCTAGGAGCCGAACTTTGACAGCAATAGAATCTTGCGTTTCTGCATCAAGTGTTTCCCACCACCGCTCGAATTCGTCAGTGAACTCAATCTCCACCATGTTATTTTCCTTTTTCTTGTTAAATACGTTCTATCTGGCGCTTGAAAAGTTGATTCAGTCGCTCTAGCTGGAGCTTGAAGAGTTGATTCAGGTAAGTTAAGGCGTTTCAACCTATACATACATTTGTTTCCTATGTTAAGTATCAAAATTTACAAGGTTTAGAGTTTAAACTCTGAGCCTACCATTCATATTACACTATATATTACAGTCTGAACACGCTCGGTATCGCTCGATATTTGGCATTGCTAAAGCGAGAGGATGAAATCCGCAGAGACAACCCCCTCGTTGTTTTCCGAAACTCTGACAAAGTAGGCACGAAACACGACCCTTACGCCAAAATCATCCAGCCTTCAGGAAGGCTCAATATTTTTATTCACAGCATTTGACTTTTCTAAGACTGCCATCCTCCTTAAGGTCTAAAATTTCCACCTTAACCGTTTGTCCTTCAGAGAGGGATTGTGCTTTTTTTGGTTCTTTTTCAGTTAGCCTGATAGTTCCCAGAATTTCATATGTCACCTTGTTTCCTTTTACAGCAGTAACTTTGGCTTCAACAAGTTGACCCACTGCAAACTCATGACGGCCGATCGCCTTAGCAATTTCAACTTGTCTCGCTGACTCTACAACTGGGGCCACAACTTCTCCAATCGGCCCCGCTTCTTTGTAGTAACGCATCAAACGAGATGCCCAACCTAAAATTTGCAGCAAAGTGCTAGCATCCCCTTGAAATCCTTTGAGACAATCGCTACAAGCTTTGTCGATGCTGCGGTAATAATCTGTGGTTTTGCCACTGTGTCCGATTTGTCTGCCATTACCGACTAGGGTTTTAAGATACTTGAAAAACCGGGAATTGGCATCAGCTTGATTTTGATTAACTGCATTGCGGAGATAGGCGATCGCCTTTCCAAATTCATTTACATCGGTTTGTTCTTTAACTAAAGTTTGAGCGATCGCGTGGGCAATTTTCCACTGGTTTTCGGTCAAAGATTCAGTCACTAATTCAGTATTAGACATCTTTAATACATTCCTGTTGGAGGTTCGCGATCGGTCGGATATTTCAACACTTCAGCTAGTTGTTGCAATTGAGTTGCTTGCACTAAACTAGAATGAGCAGCTTGAATATTTTTTTGCATAAATTGTTGCAATTTTGTGCCAGTTATGCTGTCAGATTCAGGAGGATTGTAGGATGAATAGCGATCGCGCAAATCTCCCTTGTTCTGCAACACCCTCGCCGCTGTCACCTCCACAGTCATTGTTCCCATGCCGATCGGCTTCCCGCCGCCTACCTTGAGGGCGATCGGATACTTTGGATCTTGCCCCAACACAATCAAAAGCGTTCCTAACTCTGCTGCTGTTAAGTTTTTGAATTGTATCTGTGTTTGGAAAGTATACTCTTTAGCCGCTTGCTGAACGGTAATTCCTTGATTTTGACCTTTGTCGATCGCCCGAATTGTGTGATAGTAAAACTTGCGGCCTGCTACGTTGCCTTTTGCGTCAAAATATGCTCGTCTTTGATCGGGACGGGGACGATATAAAGATGGCATAAATCCCGTAGCAAAGCCCGTATTTTGGCATTTAGCATCGCTGAATTCAATTAGCCCTTGCCAATCTAAGGCACCGAATACTTGACTTGCCGGACAGAGTTCTTGTTTATTTTTACATGGCAAGCGTTCTTGCGGAATTTTATCTCTGTATCTTGATGTAATTACTGCTAAAGTGCTGTTAGTAATGGCTTCGTATGCTGACCGGATGCAGCCTTTGAGAGAACTACCTTGAATTGATAACTTTTGGTCAATATTTTGCACCATTGTTTTGATTAAAGGTACGCGGCTGCCTATGTCGCTACCCATGACAACTACGCCTGTAGAGACGTGCAAAGTAGTCTGAACTTTCAGAGTTAGAAACAAAGTTCCGTGCAGGCGATCGCCCAAATATTGGTGATGTCCGGCCGGAGGTTTTTTTGGCGGTCGTTCTTTGGGGAAACTAATTAATTCATAAGGTTTAGGTTCTCCAGTTTCAGCGGGATTATTAGAAACCGGACTACTTGGCGGCGGTGTAGAACGTCTGGGCTTGGGTGGGAGATTTGTAGTCATGTTAACTCCTGACTGTGAGGGCGACAAAATGAACGGTAGCCGTTCTTTTTTCTTGAAAGTATCGCTGACCTATGCTAATATTCTTAGAGACAATCTTTTCATCATTTTCTCCTTTATAGACAAAAGTTTTAGGGAATTTTGGTTCGTCAAGGGGGTGAAAGTAAGCCGTGCGATCGCAAATTTGCCACTCGCAATCTTTATCGATCGGCTCAAATCCTTCTAAATCGGCTTCAACTCGACTCAGCAGTAACGCTTGATATGCACTTCCCTGCTTTTTCCAGCGCAATTCGCGATCGGCATTAAACATTTGCCCTTCAAAACCGGGAAATTCTTGGGGTAAGTTCATACAAATGCCGCTGACTGCGTGGGGCGATCGCACAAAATAATAACTTTTCTCAGTTGCTAATTTGTCTAACAACTCTTTAACTTCATCTTGTGACAAACCCGATCGAACGTATACAAAACCTTTCTTCATGCTGCGGCACCTGTTAAAAGCTTACTCCAAGCACAAACTGCACATTTAAATAAATTCGGTACACCAGTCTCACCGTCCCCTTGCCATTTTAGCTGCACTCCAAAACCTAAATCCATCGGTTCAGCAGCAATAGGGGTTTGTTCGCGATCGGGTTGAGAAAAGCCATAATTTGCGGCTTCTTCAGTGTCTAAAAATTCTCCTGCACCCAGCAAGAAAGCCTGTCCCCATCGACCGGGTTTGACTATTTGTTGAATTTGGCGATTATCTTCATCTAATTTACAACCGGGATATTGAACTACGGCTTCGTTATATTTGACTGTCACCGTCCCCAAACCGCGAGATTTGGCAAAACCGATTCCAAACCAGCCATCATTTAAGTCTCGCAAAACTAAGCCAATCAAGCCTAATTGTGCTAAGGAAAAGTTTTTGAGATGTATTTTAGTGCGAAATTCTCCGGCGGTGCAGACTTGGTAGTTAAAGGGGCCAACGGCTACGGAACCGAAAACGCGATCGATCGCGACTCCATTGCGTTCTTGAATTTTGAGCTGTTTCTTATCAATTGGGTGAGCATCTTGGATTCTAAGTCTGCTAGCAATTGAAGTGTTGCCGAAAATGCGATCGGTAAAAGAAGAGAACTTGTAAATATCGCTGGATGATTTATTTTTCAAGTAATCATGCTTGTCATTCAATGGATCGTTAGCCCAGAGAACTTTCGGATCATTAGGATTACTATCTCTTCCTAGGGTTCTGACAATTCTCTCAGCATGAGCGCGAATAGCACCTTTCAAACTGCTTCCCGGTAGATAAATTGACTTCCCTCCTGCGTGGTAAGTCTCGACAAATTCCATATCTGGTTTCGTTGGATCGGCTCCTTCTTTACCAGATTTGATCAGAATCGGCCCGTCAGGAAGGAGAGTTAAGTCAATGGTACAGTGGTTGACAATTCGTTTGTGCATAGTTGAGTAGGTCGAGAGATGGTTGGGAATTAAGCGGCTACTAACTGATTTAGCTGAACTTCACACTGTTGGAAAACATAGTTAACGGCAGCAAATAGTGGATCTAGCTCTTCTATTAAATAGCGGTTAATATTTTTTGTAAAAACTGTTTCTTCCAATTTACCAAACTCCCAATCCTTGCCGTTGGAAACAATACCAAAAATTATTACGTGAAGTTCATTGTTAAGTCGCTGTGCTGCAAACATTTCAGCTAGGCACTGCGCCCAACCTTCATCGAACTTGTCTTGCTTGGCCTCAACTAATAGAAAATAAGGCTTGCCAAACACAAATTTTCCTAAAGGGGAGCGTTTAGTCAAAATATATTCAGGAAAACCACACAGATTCTGGTCGTAAGTAAGAGACTTATGGCTCCATAAAACAAACTTAGTATAATAAGATTTCCAAACTTCTTTGAGAACTGGATAGATCAAATTTTCGCACACAGCAAACTCCGAATTGTCCACAACTGCTTCCCGCATCATAAATGCTAAGTCTTCCCGAAAATAGTCAGGGATACTAAATGCAGTTTCTCCCATAAAATTAGCTTCAGTGTAAGTAATCTGAAACTCTTGGAGAACTTCACCGATATCTTTATAATTGCTGAAACTCATATTGACCTCCTGTGTGGGATGTTTAGTTTTAGCCTTGAACTATTTGAGTTGGAGATGATTGAGAAGTTTTATTTTTCAGGAGTTTATCGATCAGCTTTTGTACCCAGTCATCTTTATAATCGGCTGCATCTTCATAAGCCGTTTCATCTCCCATCACTAACTTTTTTAAGTATTCTAACAAAAATTCGGGATGGTCTTCGACATCAATCCAGCGCATCTTATCAATTTCTAGTTTAACCACTCCTAAGCCGCGCGATCGCCCTCCTCCGAGAGGTATTTGTTCGGTCTCAAATTGATGCAAACCAATCATTAATAAACCCAATTCCCAATCATGAGCATTTTCAACTACTGCTTTAAAATCAAAAGGTGTGGCGGCGGGGACAACTTGGTAATCGTAAAGTTTGCCATCGGCGGCGGTTTCTGTGTCTCTGTCAATGGCTACGCCATCTCGTTCTTGATATTGCCCGAACCACGCATCGGGTTGTACAGTTAAGTCGCGAACTTGAAATTTGCTGGCCATCCAAGGAGTGCCAAATAAACTGCCAATATCGTCTGTTATTTTGATGAGCTCTTGTGTTAGCTCAAAGTCATTATTCTTGTGTTCATTTTTCAAATATTTGACTTGATTGTTTCTAGTTGAACTTGTGTAGTTAGCCGGATCTTCGGCTAGATTTGGGTCGATACCTCGGAGGAAGCTCTCTAAGCGCGATCGTAGTGCACCTTTAAAGCTTGAACCGGGAATCAAAGGTTGACCCAAAGCATCTTTGATTACGGGTAAATCGGAGCCAATTGGTTCGGTGGAACGTCCGGCACTAATGCGGAGTGCTGTGATTGTTGTCAGCTTTCCTGTGATTTCTAGTCGATTTTTGAAAGTGTCAAACATAAAGGGCTTAGGGGTTATTGTTGACATAATCATGCTCTCCGTAGTGGCGTAAATATAGAGTGCCTTCTCTAGCAATACAACTTACACGCCTACCTTTGGGTAGATCGAAATGGCCAATATCTTGATGCTGGCCCACATAGCGTCGCAGCCGAAATATACCATCTTGCTTCATAGCGCTGATACCATCTTTATGATTTTTTAGCAGACAAGCAGCCCTAGCTAGATTTTCTTGCAGGATAATTTTTTCATGAGCTGGTTTAGCTTCATAATCATCGAGAAAACTCTGATGATATTCTAACTTGGGAAATTGAAGCGGTTTTTCTTTGGAAAGAAGTTCTTCTTTACATTGATCCCAAAGTAGCTCACCCCATGCTGATAGAATCATTTTTGGTTCAATAACGAATACCCATTCTTTCGGCACTTTCTGGGCTTCTTCCCAAGATGTAGATATTTCCCCAACATCCATCATTGCTAGTTGAACTTCGTATGGCTTAATCTCTGACACATCAACCTTTACAGGAAGCTTGGGAATTTTTATTAATTGATTAGACCCCTCGAATACATAAATAATTTCGTCAGCATAAAACATTCCGATTGTATTGAAATAGCCTTGCAGAGCCTTGAATCCACCGACAAGATTAAAGCAAATTGTGTAGCGGCTATTTTTACAGTCTTTGATAATTTCTTGCATCGAAGGAATCAATTTTGCCATCCCTTCGACAAAAATATCGCTGCTAGCAGTAGAAAGTCCCGGCTGAGCATGGGTACTTATATTAGTTAATCCCTTGCTCTTTAAAAAAGACTCAACTACTTCAGCCGAAACTCTACCTTGTGCAGTGTCGGTAGTAACTAATAAGTGCATATCTGGGATGCCCTGCTCTATTTGCTCATTGTACAAACCATAAATACCATTTAGTTCGGCGCTAGATTGTCGGATTTTATCAGTATTATTACTAGACAGTTCTTGTTCTGCTCTTTCCTTCAATTCTGAAATAATTTCTTTAATTGTTGGATCATCTTGGATTTCATTATCGGTATAGTTTGCTGTTTGCTGCAGTCTTTCATAGTAATTGTCATCTATCTCTGGATCGATGTGGTTAGTTAACACGCTAGTACCAACAGTGGAAATTACGAGTCTAGCCATAAGTTTGTACTCCTAAGTAATTGCAAGTAGATGACTAAGATTGACCTTTATTTTTGTAGACTAGATAGCGAGCGCCATAGCCTAAATAGCGGCGGGTAAGCTCTATCCAAATCTGATTAAAAAACTCTTCAGCTTTGGCATTTCTGGCAATATCCTGAGCAGTAGCTTTGATGTTTCTGTCAATGTCATGAATAATTTTTTGAGCTAAAGAGTTGGGCCCTCTACCCCACTTTTTATCGCGACCGACTTGATAAAGTAAAAAATTTTTGATCACTTGCGTGCTTTCAGTTGTGTCAGCAACTCTTACTAAATTCCGAAATTGTGATTCTTCTAAGTCATTGTAAGAACTTGTATCTTCTAAGGCAGTTTGAATGTCCGTGACTAACTTATCTTCAGCTTGGCGAATTCCTTTTTGAATTTTGAGTTGTTTTTGTGGATCTAATGATTCGCTCATACGGCATTCTCCCGAAATACAAGGTGAAACTGGTTGCAAATTTGAATTTGTCCGAAGCCTTCGCAAGTGCGATCGCCTACTCCCCTCATTTCCAACTCTCCTAATCTCTCAATCCAAGGCTCTGATTGAGTTGTGCTGAACAAATAAACCGAGCCTTTGTTAGTTATTAACTCTACATCTTTCATCAATCCCCAAGCCGCATTCCAGCCGGAAAGATAATCGTAACTGCTGTAAGCTGCTTCCAGTTTCAATGATGAATCTTCAACTTTGGCAAACTGCTGCAACATCTTTTCGGATATTACAGTGGTGCGCCGCCAGTTTTCGGTGAGGATGGCGTCAGATTGCAAGTCGAGGGTGAAATATGTGCGATCGCCCGGTAACTCCTTTAACGGAACGCCAAAAATTTCCCATTTCTGCCAACGGTATTGTATGGAATTGGTAAAGTTAGTGATTTTTTGCTCTACATCTATTTTAGCACTAACAGGCTGTTTGGTGGTAATTTCAACTTTTCCTAATCCTCTGGAAGTCGAACCGCCCAAGCGGAAGTTATGATTTCGCAGTTGAATGAAGTTACGCAAAGATTCTGCTAAATCGTCCTCCACTAAAATTGCACATCGATAGCAAACAGGCTGCTGTTTCTTCTCCTGAGATTCGTTCAAAACTTCAACGCTATAAAGTATTTCTTCTTCAGATGCAGCCCTGCGGCGATTGATGCCTACTCTCGTTAACAGGCGTTTGTTAGCACTTAGGCTGTGGTACTTATTCTTGAATTTACAATAAAAACTAATGCCAGCCGCATCCACTCTCCCTCCGTCTTTCGGGCAATTCGGATCGTATGGATATCCGTAACCTTCGGCACAAAAGCGATCGATTAAAGTATCGAAAACCCCATTATTTTTGGGTATAAAACCCGATTTATTTTTAGAACTTAGTGCGGTAGTGGGTAAAACTCCATTGTCTTCAAGTCTCGTTTTATCGATGAGCTTGCCATTGATTACTAATGCTGGGTAAGCATTTTGAAAAAGGGCTGGATTTTCACTCAAGAATAAAGCTTGAAAATCGCCACCATTTTCGCTCAAATCGCTGAATTGATGACCAGATTCGTTTAATATTTTAGCAGCCACAGCACCCCGAATCACCGTACCGGGAATATAGTCTACAGCTTCGCTAATCGAACCACCCGGTTTCTGACGGGCGATCGCCAAAGGAGACAAAACCTTAATTTCCAGTTCAATTCGCTGCATTTTCCCCTCCCTTCGCTAGACAATCCCAATCTGCATCAGTAACTTCAAAATTCGGTAAAGTTTCCCAACTCAGCCATCCCAAACCAGCCGATTTACTTCCACCTAATGCGTGAATGTGCTTGAAACCCGCCAATATCAAAGGTTTGGCATAATCGGGACAATTTGGTAACAGATGAATTTGACCCTCAAACCTCAGTGAAGCATGAGGTGGAGAAGTCTCTAAAAAGTAAAGTTTGTTTTCTTCCGCGGTGCGACGGCGGCGATTCATTGTGACTCCCGGACGTATAAAATCAGCTAAATTTTCCGGATTTTCCGTACAAATTAAATCTTCAAAAATTACCCGCGATGGCAAAACAGGATCGCCGAAAATTTGACTAATCAAACAGTGATAAGTCTCATTATATCCTAAAACTTCGTATTCGCTGCGCTTAAATTTATCCGGTGCATTTTCTCGGCGAATTACCATGTTTCCAGGACTAGGAGACTCGGAAATCTCCCAACCCAAGCCTCTAGCAATTTTCTCGCATTCGTGGCGGAGGCGACCTTTGATTTGAGAACCGGGAATTAACAGATTTCCTTCTGAATTGCGGACAATTGGTTTATCTGCAAGGGAACCGGAAGAACCGCCCGCGCCTACACACAAAGCTGTATCAATTACTGCTGTAAGTGTGTAAGGCTCAATTGACCTTGATAAATTCGTGAGAACAATCATGATTCAACCTCCGCCTCTACCGATATTTCTGAACTAAATTGGGAATCTTCTAATTCAATGAAATCGTAAATATCTACAATTTCTCGCCAGATGGTTTCATATACGGTTCGTTTGTTTTCCTCTATCACAGACATCCAGGGAGCTAGATTACCATTATTTTCGGGATCTTTTGGTTTGCACCAAGCTTCTTCAAACTCTTTTTTAAGTATTTCTGAATTACCATCTTTGAGTCTGGTTCGGAAATAGCGGTAGTTGAGAATTGTTGTGTTTTTCCCTTGTTCTAGGAAACTGCGAATTTGGTAGAGTTGCGATTTGGGAAATTCAGCTTTTTTCAAGGCTTTGACAGACTCAATCAATCCACCAATTTCATGCAAAGTGTACGGTGCGGCGTACAACTTAAGTTCTTGAGGACTGTCTTTGGTTAATGCTTTCTTGCGGAAGTCCTCGATGCTAGATGAAAGCGCAGTTACAGATTTCATCACAAAAAAATCCACTGTACCTCCACAGTATCCGCGATATTTTAAATCTTTAGCACGTTTTTTGGCTGACTTTAGCAATTGTTCGTAAAGTTTTTTTGCGTAGTAAATCGGAGTTTTATAGTCGGCAATCAACACCCCGATCGATGTACTTAATTGACAATTAGCAATTCCTGCATTTTGACTTAAGTAGCGGTGACACTTACTGAGATCGATAGGTTTTTCTGATGGCTGAGTTTGATAGTCACCTTTGATTTCCACATTGGGTATCTGAACTTGTCTGAGCAAAATTTGTTCAAACTGTTCTCCGATGGTTTTGGCGATCGCCAATGCCCGATCTGCTGGTACAATCAAGATAATATCATCGCCACCAATAGTAATAATCTCAAAGGGATGAATCCAAGCGCCATCTTGAAGAGTCGATTCTGACTTGTTATTTCCTTTAAGTTGGCGAGGCTGAAGATGCTCAGCTAAGGCTTGAAAAACAGCATATCTAGTAGCATTGTCAACATCTTCGCTAAAATCTTGATATTCTTGGGGAGTGGTAATTTTTTGAATGTAGCCTCCCATGTTATTGCCGTCGGCATAGATGTAGGCTACAAAGCCATTACTCACACTGCCAAGCTGAGTTAAAGATTGAGCTATTTCAACGTCTTCAAGGTGGTTGTCGCCCCAGTATTTCTGAAGTTTTTCGCGATGGTTTTCTAAGAAATCCTCAAACTTGTCAACCCAACCTTCAATGACATCAGCAGCCCATTCTTTGTTTCTGTACCAATGAGTTTCTTTGATTTTCCCGTGCTTAGCCCGATCGCCCGCTTTGCGTTTGCGCGCAGAAACCTCCGAAAACCAAGGATTGCCCGGAAGACCTTTTTCATTGGGATTGTCGGGATTGTCTGTAGCGAGGGTAATAGCCGATCGGCGATCGGCCTCATCCCTTTGCAAATAAGGGTGCGTTTCCAACATCGGCGGGTAGCGACGGCTGGGGCGCTCTTTAAAGTCATTGCCGCTGCGCCGCTGATTAAACATCACGGCCAATTTAGTAGTTAATTCATTAAAACTCTTGCGATTTATAAACGCCTCTTCCACACAAGATGGGTCAGCAATACAGGGTTCGTTTGGCTGTTTATCTAGCTTGCCAAAATAAGCCTCAACCAGCGGATTTTGATATTCTTGGCGGTATCGATCGAGCCAAAAGGTTTGTTCTATCGGGTCTCGCAGCAAACCCAATCGAATTTCTAAAAGCTTAAACGTATCTCCCACCGCGCATGAATTAGCAGTTAGGGTTACATAGGAATAGCGTTTTTCAATGGCATCAGCTAACTCATTCACAAAAGCTGCTGGACAGAAAGCTAAGATATTGCCACCAGTAGAATAAACA
Source organism: Microcoleus sp. S13_C3 (assembly GCF_036700905.1). NCBI lineage: Bacteria > Bacillati > Cyanobacteriota > Cyanophyceae > Oscillatoriales > Microcoleaceae > Microcoleus > Microcoleus sp. S13_C3. The sequence goes on from NZ_JAUBPT010000007.1 coordinate 16,717, forward strand.
ATCATTTCAGGAATCAAAGCTTCTGAAAGCTTTGGTTCGCCAAGCTTTGGTTCGCATGGAAAGTTTTCATCCAGCCATTTTCTTACTTTTTGGAAGTGAACATTGTAACGGTTGGATTCAGGAGTTTTGTTAAAAAAAGCAGGCAAATCCACTAAATTTATCCGATCTAGCAGTGCGGATGCACCGCGAATATCTGGCAGTTTTGCGTCTTCAAATACATACTGCTTAACCTTAGTTACACCCCCGTAAACTAAGCCAATTTTTCCCGGCTGATTCCACAAGTTCGGGTATTTATTTTGCAAATCAGTAATTGTTTCGGGAAACTCTCCTTGGGAAAATTTTTCGGGAATATTCAGAAGTTCCCGAACCCGATCGACAATTTCCCTCACATTTTCCGGCACTTCCTCCCCAGAATTCAAAGCCCGTCGCATTTCCCGCAACACGCCGATCTCAAATTGAGGTTCGCGCCCCTCACCCCAAGCCAGACACCAAGCAATACCAGTCGCGATCGCACTCCAACAACTTTTCATATGCAAACCACTCCCAATCAGGTTTAACCGCCCCCAGATTGCCTCAATAATTGGTAATTATTCAACCTGCAATTCCATCTAATTTCCTATTGTCACCTAAATTTTCCCGAAAATCACCAGCCCGAAAAATAATCGCCCAAATCCCCAAACAACCAGCAACTATCGCAAGTCTCACAACTCCCCCAACTCTCCCTACCAAAGATTTTTCTGAGGCGACTTGCTCTGCATCTACCCAAGATGACAGCAAATAAGGTAAAGTAAACGGCACAAGAGTCTAGAACTCTTCAACGACCGCAACTCGGTCAACCCGCCCCTGACCAGCAAAACTGGTCGGTACAGGCGACATTAACCGCTAACCGTCAACCCCTAACAACCGAGAAAAATGCAAACCTACTACTACGTTTTAGCCAGTCAACGCTTTTTGCTAGAAGAAGAAGCCCTAGATGAAGTGTTTAAAGAAAGAACTCGCAACTACAACGAACAAGAAAAAGAAATAGACTTCTGGCTAGTCAAACAGCCCGCTTTCCTCGAAGCACCGATAATGGCAGAAGTTAAAGCAAAATGCCCTCAGCCAGCCGCCGCTATTATTTCTACAGATCCTGTCTTCATCACCTGGTTGAAACTGCGATTAGAATATGTACTCACAGGTGAATTCCCAGCACCATCACCCACTATTCCCGATGCCCTTGCATCCCTACAGACAGCATGAATAAAATAGCAAAATATCAGACCCAACAACTAACAACAATTAGGGGTAAACTGTACAAATTTATTTTGTCTCTACCCCTATTTTCTGCTACTTGGATCGCCCTTTCGGTATTGACAATTTTATCGAGTTCTGTTAAAGCTGAGTCTAGCTGCCAACCGCCCCAGTCCGATGAATATCTACTGTTAATTGTCACCCCAACACCCGAACAGCAAGAAAGAGCAAAACGCTCTTTCCCTGGAAATACTAACAACACAGTTTGTCAGTACATCAATGACACGGTGACGCGAGTTGGTGGCTTTCGCGACTCGCAAATCGCCAGCGATTGGGTTAAATACATCGAAGATGTTGTCGGATTGCAAGCTTACGTAGTACGATCGCCCGCAGCGGCACTCCCCCAAAATTTGCCACTCTACAACCCTCAGCCAGCACCAGGTTCTGAACCAATAACCAATCCTGCAATCGGCAATCTTGCCTTCAATCCCCAACCCCTGGGCCCTGGTTATGCAGTGTTAGTCGATTACTTCAACCAACCGGAATTAGCCGCCCAAGTCAGGCAAGCATTAGGCACGCAAGTAGGCTTAGCTTCCTACGGCCAGCGTCCCTTTTTATTCGTCGCTTATACAACGGATCAAAACGCCGCTACTGCTGCGGTAAAAACATTGAGCGATCGAGGTTTTTGGCCGATGTTAGTAGACAGCCGCCGAGTTACCGTAATTGCTCCCGCTGTTCGCTGAAAGATAAAACTTGGCAATTGAAATTGCTTCTTGTCAAACAAAGTCCGCCTAAGCGGACTAATAACAATTATTACTGTTGTTGTTGGGATTCTAGCGGGCTGCTTCCTAGCTGACTTTCTGCCCGCTTTTTTGCTTCCATTGCGGCTCCGTAATCCGGTTTGTAGCGAATTGCTTTGTCATAGGAGGCGATCGCATCTTCGTATCTTTTTACCGCCACAAGCGCATTGCCTCGGCTGTACCAGGCTTCCGAGTAGTCAGGCTTGACATAGACGGCTTCATTATAAGAGACTAGCGCATCTTCGTACCGCTTTAAATTGGACTGAGCATTGCCTCTATTGTACCACGCTTGATATTCTTTCGGGTTTAAATCTAAGGCTCTGCTGTAACACTCAATTGCTTGTTCGTACTTGCGTAATTCGTGGTACGACCAACCTAAATTATACCACGCTTGATAATAATCAGGTTTTAATTTAACAGCTTTTTCGTAAGCTTCCACCGCTTCTTCATGCCTCCGCATTTTCAGCAAAGCGATGCCTTTACTGTACCACCCTTGATAAAACTTGGGCTGAAATCGCACGGCTTTTTCGTAGGCTTCAAAAGCTTCTTGGTTTTTGTTTAATTCTAGGAAGACATTGCCTAAATTGTACCAAGCTTCATAATTATCGAATTTGATTTCAACTGCTTTTTGATAGGATTCAACGGCTCGATCGTACTGTTTTAATTTTTGGTAAGCTTGTCCGCGATTGTACCAGGCACGGTACAAATTGGGCTGAAATTTTACGGCTTTTTCGTAGGAAGTGATGGCTTCTTCGTACCGCTGCGAATCTAAGAGAACATCGCCTCTGCCTTCCCATGCTGTGGCATAGTCGGGCTGGATTTTCAAAGCGTTATCAAAAGATGCGATCGCCTCTTGAGACTGTTGCAACTTCTCCAAAGCATAACCGCGTCCCGTCCAAGCTTCCAAGTATTCCGGCTTTAATTCTATGGCTTTATCATAAGCTGACTGCGATTCTCGATATTTTTTCAATTCGTACAAAGTTTTGGCTTTTTCCTGCCAAACCTCCGCGTAGTCAGGCCTGAGATTTATTGCTCGCTCATAAGCGGCCAGAGCTTCTTCAAATCGGCTTAAATTGTAAAGAGTATTGCCTCGGTTGTACAAATCAGTTGCATTGGCCGCATTAAAAGTATTTACACCATAAATAGATGCTATAATACTGATGCCAATTAAGCTGGCGATCGACAATATTTTTAAATACAGTTTTTTTCGGGATTTTACCGGCCCCTTCGCAGCAGCAACCGGAGGCAATACAGGAACTGTACCGCTGAAAGAATTTTTCAATTCTTTAATAGCTTGCAGCGTTTCGCTGGCACTAGAATAACGTTGGCGAAAATCGTACTTTACCATCTTATCTAAAATCTTCGCAAATTCAGGACTGACTGATGTTTTGTCCTGCCAAATAATTTCCTCTGTATCGGGGTTCCTTGGCATTTGGTGAGGATTTATGCCAGTGAGGAACTGAATTGCGATCGCACCGACGGCATAGATATCGCTGCTGAGTTTCGGGTTGCCGTGAGCTTGTTCGCTGGGCATATAACCGGGAGTACCGATGCTGACACTCAAGCTATTCTTGGGCTGAGGATTGGTGATTTGAGTAGTAATTTCTTTGACTGCGCCGAAGTCAATTAAAACTAATTTTCCGTCTCTATCTCTGCGGAGGATATTGCGGGGATTGACATCGCGGTGAATCACATTTTGCTGGTGTACAAAATCTAAAATTTCGAGAAGTTCCTGCAATATACAAATGACTGCATCTTCCTGCATGACTCCCGCAGTTCCTCCTTGGTAAGGGGAACCTCCCGCAGGCCCTCCTTGGTAAGAGGAACCCCCCCCTGCCCCCCCTTG
>NZ_JAUBPT010000007.1:20692-72917 GCF_036700905.1 Microcoleus sp. S13_C3
GTAAGGGGGGGAGCCAAGTCCAGCCCCCCCTTGGTAAGGGGGGGAGCCAAGTCCAGCCCCCCCTTGGTAAGGGGGGGAGCCAAGTCCAGCCCCCCCTTGGTAAGGGGGGGTTTGGGGGGGTATAATTTCTTGACTTAAATCGTGGCCTTCTATAAATTCTTGAACAAGATAAAACTCTTGATTCTCTTCAAAAAAAGCAAAAAGTCGGGGAATGCGATCGTGATTTCCCAACTTGTACAAAACTTGTGCTTCGGTATCGAATAAACGTCTTGCTACCTTTAGAGTTTCGGGATCTGTTGCGTGAGGTTTAAGCTGCTTTACGACGCAGAGGTGATTGCCTGGTAGCTGCTTATCTTCAGCTAAATAAGTTTGAGCAAATCCGCCGCCTCCCAAGTGACGGATAATACTGTAGCGATTGCCGAGTGTTATTCCAAGCATGAGATTTACCTAATATTCCTAGTCTTTTGGAGAATTAGCTTCCAACCAAGCTGTTAAATCTTCGGCATTAGAAAAATCTAACATGGCTTCTGCAAGATTCTCTAATTTGTCGATCGGCAATTGGCGAATGCGGCTTTCAATATCCGGGTTTATTTGACCTAAACGGCGACTCAGCAAACGCATAATTAACCCTACTTGTCCTTCTTGTCTGCCTTCTTGTCTGCCTTCTTGTCTGCCTTCTTGTCTGCCTTCTTGTCTGCCTTCTTCCCGACCTAAAGCCACTGAACCCTCTTGATCTTGAGCAAAAAACTCTTGCTGTTGTAATATGTTAAATTCCTCCTGTGTCAAACTAACTTGATTGGCAATTTCAAAAGCTTTCTGAATTTCCGGGACTGTGACCATTGTTTGAGGTACTTCATCCAAAGTGCCAGTAGTTTTGATAAAGTAAATCCACTTATCCGTAAGAGTTTCCAGTAGATCCAATTCTTTCTTAAATTTTGGCAACTCTACAAATACTAACTCAATGTCATTTTGTAGATAATCAGACAAGCGAGTTCTTTCTTTGAATACAAAATGCGAAATCACATCTTGCTCGCCACGAAACATTTCAAAATCAGTGATAGTCAAAGCAATCACAGGTCGCAGTTGCTTGTATAGTTCTCCCCTTGTTAATTGGAGTGCATAGGTTTTTGCTGCATTGTACAAAACTCGCTTGCCAAAGGCCTGTACCTTCAAAACTTGCATTTCGATAATCACATATGTGCCGTCATTAAGTAGCGCTTTGACATCTAAGTAGCTGTTTTTTACTCCCGCTATTTGAGGGCCAAGATAAGGGTCAAGGATTTCTAAACTTTCAATTATCGATCGCCCTTCATAGAGTAGGGCATTCAAAAAACTAATCAGAATGTCGGTACTCTGGGCGGAGCCAAATATTTTTTTGAAGGCAAAATCAATTTTGGGATTGATAAATCTCATGTTATTTTTCTCCTTCGACATTTGTACTTAACACGGCTGCCAACCTTACTGTGACAGTCTGTTTGCTTTCTTTCTTGTTCCCTCCCCTTACTAAGGGGAGGGTTAGGGTGGGGTTCTAGATTGTGGCTGGCATGGGGATGCTCCCACTATAACTTAACTTCAAACGGCTTTCAAAATCTCGTCATCGACTGAAAAATCTATCTCAGCTTTGTCCCGCCCCGAAACTACATAATCATTCTGAAAAGAATCTTTCAATCCAGAAACTAAGTCAAATTCCGGCTGCCAGTTAAGATCGGTGACAGCTTTATTAACTGAAGCGAAAAAGTGCTGCAATCGCATCGGAAAAGCTTTCTTCTTGCCGAAGTCAAATTGTTTCGGATCGTAGTGTACAATCTTAATAGCATCAGGGGATTTGCCTGCCGCTTGAATGCAGGCGCGGGCTAAACCGTCAAAGGTGACAAATCGATCGCCCGAAACGTTGTAAATTTGCCCGATCGCCCTAGAGTTCCCCAAAACCGCCGCCATTGCTTTAGCCAAATCCTGACAGTGCCCCAACTGCGTGAAGTGCATTCCGTTACCGGGAATCGGAATCGGTCGATCGCGCACAATGCGATCGAAAAACCAAGCCTCTAAATCGTTATAATTTTGAGGGCCGTAAATGTAAGTCGGGCGAATCGAAGTCCAAGGCAAACCGGACTCGGCCAAGTAATTTTCGGTTTCGCATTTACCCAAATGTCGGCTTTTAGGATCGGTAGCGTCCCCTTCAATATGAGGCATTTGATCCGATTTCAAATAAACCCCCGCAGAGCTCATGTAAACAAAGTGCTGCACCCGCCCTTTAAATATTTCAGCTAAAGGCTTTGTATCGCTGAGTTCACGGCCGTTGTTGTCAAAAACCGCGTCAAACTCGACCGTCGATAACTTGTCGTGCAATTGTTCAACATTTGTGCGATCGCCCTGAATCTGTTTTACGCCCGCAACCGGTACAGGCTTGTTGCCCCGGTTAAACAACACCACTTCATGCCCTTGTGCTGCTAAAATCTTAGTAAGATAAACCCCAATAAACCGAGTACCGCCCATCATTAAAATTCGCATTATTTTCGATGCTCCTTACAGTTAGTGTAAATATCTTACAATAAAGTTATGCCCTAGGGCGTGTTTTCTATCCCCGGAGACCCCCCTAAATCCCCCTTAAAAAGGGGAGTAGGGGTTGACTTTGACACTGATTATTTCACCTTTTTAAGGGGGCTGGGATTTTGAATCTCATGAGAAATCACTCAGACTAGATAATTCATCCGTGTATCCGTGTCCTCATCCGTGTAGTGCTTTCCTTCTCCAATAATTTCAATTTGCCTAAAATAGCCCTATGCAAGTTCCCCGGCTGCATCCAGAAACAATCGAAGAAGTCAAACAAAGAGCAGACATAGTAGACGTTATTTCCGGTCGCGTCGTCTTGCGGAAACGCGGGAAAGAATTCGTAGGTTTGTGTCCCTTTCACGACGAAAAATCTCCCAGCTTTACTGTCAGTCCCGGCAAACAAATGTATTATTGTTTCGGCTGCGGTGCAGGCGGCAATGCTTTTAAGTTTCTCATGGAATTGGAGAAACGCCCTTTCAGCGAAGTAGTATTAGAATTAGCTAAAACTTATCAAGTCCCCGTCAAAACAGTCGAACCAGAACACCGACAAGAATTGCAGCGGCAAATTTCTCTGCGGGAACAACTCTATGAAATCTCAGCACTAACAGCCAACTTTTACGAACACGCTTTGCGACAAACCCAAGGAGAAGAACCCTTAGCATATCTCAAATCCGAGCGCCAGCTAAGCGAAGAAACTATCCAACAATTTCAATTAGGTTATGCACCCCAAGGTTGGGAAGCACTTTACAGTTATTTAGTAGAACAGAAAAACTATCCGGCGCAATTAGTAGAACAAGCTGGATTAATTGTACCCCGAAAAAATGGCGGCAGCGGTTATTACGATCGCTTCCGCAATCGCATTATGATTCCCATTCGCGACACCCAAGGCAGAGTCATCGGTTTCGGCGGCAGAGCTCTCGGCGACGAACAGCCGAAATACCTCAATTCTCCCGAAACAGAACTCTTCGACAAAGGCAAAACTTTATTCGCCTTAGATACGGCGAAAACAGCCATTAGCAAAGCCGATCGCGCAGTGGTTGTAGAGGGGTACTTTGATGCGATCGCACTTCAGGCCGCCGGCATCTCCAACGCCGTCGCTTCCCTCGGCACAGCCTTAAGCTTAAACCAAGTGCGGCAGTTATTGCGGTACACGGACTCCAAACAAATTATCCTCAACTTCGACGCCGACAAAGCAGGAACTCAAGCAGCAGAACGCGCGATTGGAGAAATAGAAAAACTCGCTTATCAAGGAGAAGTGCAACTGCGGGTGCTCAACATTCCCGACGGCAAAGATGCCGACGAATATCTCAAAACCTACTCCCCAGAACAATATCGAGAATTGCTCGAAAATGCTCCATTGTGGCTCGACTGGCAACTGCAACAAATGCTCGTCAATCAAGATTTGAAGCAAGCCGATACTTCCCAGCAAGTCACCAAAAAAATTATTAATTTATTAACTAATATCACTGACGACAATCAGCTAGCACATTATCTGCAAAAGTGCGCCGAAATTCTCAGCAAAGGAGATTTTAGACTCACAAAAATGATTGCTGAAAACTTGCTCAATCAAGTAGTCAGCGATTGGGCAAAGCGCCAGAGTCAAGACGAATCTTTGACAATGCCCCTGTTAATTAGAAACAAGCTGAAGCCGAGCAAACAATATAAAAAGCAGCGTGCAAGCGGCGAAAACAAAAGCTCAAAATCAAGCTTATCTGCCGTAGCCCGCAGTCTTTTAGAAGAAGCCGAAGCGCAATTATTGCAGATTTATTTGCACTGTCCCGAATACCGCCAAGATGTCAGAGAAGCAATAGAAGCTAGAGACGTGCAGTTTAGCCTTTCTCACCACAGATTTTTGTGGCACCAGATTGTAAATGCTGAAATATTGCACAAAATGTCTTTACAAGTAGCGCCTTCTGAGTTAATATTGAAATTGCAAGATAGCTTCATTGAATATCCGAATCAACTCAATCAAATCTCGCATTTATTTCACTTAAATGAGTTCTCAGAAAGAAATGTTTATCGCGCACCTCTAGTAATTAGATCAGCCCTCGCCTGTATCGAGCAAATTATCAGCATGAAGCGCCGCCGAATTGCACTCAATATGTGGGAAAAAGCCAAGGCCGCTAGCAGTGGCGAAGAGGCTATAGAATATCACCAACTCTTCTGTGCCGAACAAGAATGGCTCAAGGAATTAGAGAGGCTGCGTCAAGTTAACTTTTACGATTTAACCTCCGTACCTTGGAGTGGAAATTTCTAGGAGCTAAGGACTTTAGTCCCTACTACGAACCAAAATCAGCTACCAACGAAACAGCCAGAAGATGGAAATGGAAGCAAACTTAGATGGGATATGCGATCGCCATTAGCATTGTTGTTGTTCGAGGATGACGAGTAGTTAGATCCTTGGGAGTCTGGTTCGGTGGTTGTCCAGGTTTTGTCTGCCACTCCGGCGAAATGGAAAGCTTCAACAAAGCGTACTTTGGAGAAGTTTCCAGTTCAAAGTTTTCGGACGTTAGTGACTAATTTATCGACGATCGCTAAAAATCGAGTTCAGCCTAAACTAGCGGGTGTTTCAGTTAGTTTCGACCTGACGACCCCAACTCCTTTACAGCAGAAAGCTTTCGATTTGCTGGGGTTTCGCTGACATTCTAGTCATGTATCCGGCGGGGGCTAAAGCCCGATCGCCCTACTGATGGGGGGAATACTAGGAACTTTAAGATCGCGCGGGGGAAGTTCCGCTTCAGGTGGCGTTACTCTGAGGTAATCGGCGATAAACTCACCATACGTTTTCCTGATTTCGTCAGGGAGAAATTTATATCCAAGGAGCTTCGATCGACATTCGGTGGAGCCACAACAACATTTGGGAATGTCAATGAAACTGTACTCTGTTGTAGAGTAATCCCATGTAATCTCGCTTCCCGAAGGAATATCAACCAATGCCACGAAATCGTAGGCTCCGAATTGATTATTCCTCACCCCTGTGTTTGGGCTACAAGAATGATTGATCAATAATCCCGGTTCATCTATGTCTATATGCAGGTCAAAGTCCATCTGAATGGAGTGAGTAGTTCTTTCGGGCAAGATTTCGACTCGGCGTCCAACCACCACAGTCTCACCTTTACGGAAGCCTCGGCTGGCAAAAACGCCTCTACCTTTCTCTGTTTGCTGGATGAAATTATCGAAACCCATTTTCCTCACTCTTAATACCAATTACAAATCTAATTCTAATTCCACGAGGTTAGGGCTCGGAAGCGACACTGGAGCGTTAATGGGCTCAGTATCCGAATCTGACAGCGCTGCGACAATCGACTCGTTAACCTGGATTTCGCCATTGTGCTCAGTGTCCTGAGATTTGCTTTGACCAAAAACCATTGCCACCACTACAAGAGCTGCGCCAATCACACCGCGTATTCCAAGTTTCTCTCCCAGTAGTAGAAACGAGAAAACCGCTGCGAAAATCGGATCGAGCGTATAAATTAGCGCCGTCTGGTAAGCGTTAACCCATCGTTGAGCCACTACTTGAAGCACAATCGTAGCAGCAGTATCAAATAACCCAATATATAAAAGAATACCAAGATTCGCGCCAATTGCTTCCTGTTGTGTAAGCATATCTGGAGCGGCCCAGATTACAGAAAATATTGTTATCACCCAAAGCTGGATCGCAGCGAGTGGCAAAATGGGGTGCCGCAACGTGGTGGACTCAAGCTTAAGAGTGTAGATCGAGTAGAGGAAGGCGTTGCCCAAGATCAACAGATCGCCGAGCACTAGCTGTTCACTCTCCCAACACATCACTCCAATGCCAAAGATGGCAATTCCTGCGGCGAGGAAAGTTTTTGGGAACACCTGCCTACCTAGCAGTTGCCCTAGCAGAGGAACTAGGATGACGTTGAAACTGGCAATGAATGCAGCACGATCGGCAGAAGTCGTCTCAAGGGCAAGGGTTTGGAGGACTGATGCAGGAAACAGTATGAGTGATAAGAAGACTCCATCCCGTAGCAGGGAAAAATTCAGGAAGCGCAAATAGGGGGTAAACGGCAACGCTGCTATTACGTAGCGGGTTGCAAATATTGCAGAAGGAGAAAGACTGCTGAGAGCTCCCTTGATAACCGGATAGCTTGTACCCCAGATTAGGGTGACAAGGATCAACACTGCTATACCCCAAGCATGGAGAGTGTTTGGCGATCTTTGAGAACCAATATTTAATTCTGTAGTCATTGAGTAGCCTAATCGATTAGCAATTTAACTAAATTCAGTTAGTTAACCGTAAAGAGGTTGACTAGAGTAAGAAATCTCAATATTTTAAACTCTAATTCAGCCTAAACTAGCGGGTGTTTCAGTTAGTTTCGACCTGACGACCCCAACTCCTTTACAGCAGAAAGCCTTCGATTTGCTGGGGGCTCCGCTGATATTGTAGTCATGTATCTGGTCGTGGCTCAAGCCCGATCGCCCGACTGCCAGAGAGTTTACATGAAACTTACCCCGCCTACGGGGTAAGTTTTGTTTAATTAGCCTTTTAATAGTCGCAAAAAAGAGTTTCGCGAGTATCTCTACCCGTCACCGGATTAGTACCTTTTGCCACTTTACAAAGTTTTTCTATCATATCGTCTCGCAGCAGTGTCTCAGTAAAATCAGCACCGTCAATAATAGCTCCTTCGAGTCTGGTATTGTAAGCGAAAGCACCCTCAAGGATAGCATTAGTTAAATTCGCTTTCATCATGCGAGCTAAATCTAAAGTCGCACCCGTGAAATTCGCGCCTTCTAAATTTGCTTCTTCCATATTGGCCGCAAAAAAGCTGACACCCCGCAAATCTGCATTAGTAAAATTGCTATTGCGAAGATTGGCTTTATTAAAGCTGTCGTCAGTCAGAACTTGGCCAGTAAAATCAGCGCCGACTAGGATTTCTTTGTCGTGATCCAAAGCGAAAGCAGGTGCGGGATTAATGCCGATCGCCCCAGCGGCAATTACTGCTAAAATAACAAAACTCAGCAAGAAAGTATAAATATGTTGGCGAATTCGAGAAATCATCATACAAGTTCAAGCTAATGGGCAGTCGTGACAGTTCAGAAGTGAATTCTACCAGAAAGCGCGTCAAGCGTAGCTATCCCGTAGGGAATCGCCCGCTCGCCACGGCTGACTCCAATTCCCCCCAATCCCCAAACTCTAGGGATATCGGCACATTGGGAGAAAACTTAGTCGCCGACTGGTTGCAGCAGCAAGGCTGGGAAATTCTGCACAGACAGTGGCACTGTCGCTGGGGAGAGATTGACATTATCGCACTCGGAAGAGATGAAGAAAGCGAAATCAACAGAGGTAACGAAAATTCCCCATTCCCCATTCCCCATTCCCAAACATTAGCATTTGTAGAGGTGAAAACTCGCCGCCGGGGAAATTGGGATGCTGGTGGAATGCTAGCTGTTAGCACAACAAAACAAGCCAAACTTTGGCAGACAGCCGAAATATTTTTAAGCACTCACCCAGATTTAGCAAATAATTCTTGTCGCTTTGATGTCGCCTTAGTCAGGTGCGAACCTTCACGACCAAACACTAAACAAATATTACCACCATTAACTGCAGCGAATTCTCTATCCGCCGTTGCCGGAAACTACCGACTCACCCTGCAAGAATACATTCGCTCGGCTTTTAGCATTTAAAAGTATATAATTAAAATTTAGAGGGTAAAATCTCAAAGCAAGGCCACTAGGTAATTTTTAATTGTTAACTTGCCTAGGCTGTCGCGCAGTTCTCTCTTGAGCTTTAACGGAGCTGAAAAAAGCGTTAAATCTTCTCCCGCTTTCCCCTTCTCTCCCTCTCCTGTTCTGTCATATAGCGATTCTCAAGCGTTGTGAGGTATGGGGGCTTTGTCCTATGCCCTATGCCCTATGCCCTATGCCCTATGCCCTATGCCCTATGCCCTATGCCCTATGCCCGCCAGAGCACCTCATGTTACTGAGAAAGGCTATAAGAGTTAATTTATATGCGTAGCAATCTAGGCGAGAGTTTCCGGGCAATACCCCAGGCCCTTGACAAACTGCTGGCGAAACGCTTCAATTTCTTTGCGGTCAGGGCTGCCGTGACAAACCACTGCCACCTGGTAGCGGCGCATCACGCTCAGTGGCGACTGTCCGGTTTCCAAACTCCAAAGTGCCATTTGCAAGCGAATTTCAGGATCGTAAGGAATCCCGAGTTCGTTCATAAAAGCCCGAAAATCCCCGTGCATTTCGGGAGTTAAATATTGGCTCATTTTCACCTTTACCACCCAGCCGTCAATTTGGTGAATAACAGTGATAAATTGCAAGGGAAGATGATGAGCCGTGCGTAGGTAATCCACGACTCTCAGAGTAAGGCTAGTATTGGCGATGTAGTAGAGGTATTCCATAACGATCCTTATGAGCCTTATGAGCAAAGCTGATGCTATACCTCTATCGTCGCGGACTCTACCCGCCACCACAAGGGGAAAAGCACCCGACTTTGAATGGGGGTTTTTACCCAATTTGTTACCCAGTTGACAGATCGATCGCACAGGAATTCACCCGATGACAGAGATGGACTGGTCTTTGGACGGCTACGACTACGAACTTCCGCCCTCGCGCATTGCCCAAAATCCCGTAGTGCCGAGGGACAGTTCTCGCTTGCTGGCTGTAGATTCTCCCAGCAGCCACCAACACCGGATTTTTAGGGATTTACCCGATTTGCTGCAACCGGGCGACTTGCTGGTGCTCAACAACACCCGCGTGCTGCCAGCGAGGCTCTACGGGCACAAACCCAACGGCCCGGCTGTGGAGATATTGTTGATGGAAGAACGGCAGCACAACTGTTGGCTGGCTTTGGTTAAACCGGGGAAACGCTTAAAGTTGGGTTCAAAAATTGAGTTTGATCCCATCGCCCCTGCCTGTGAGGACTCGACCACAACTCCTTGCTGTTGCCTTCCCGATGCCACGATGCCCCCCCATCGTCGTCGATTGACTGCAACAGTTATAGAGAGGGACGACGCAACAGGAGGACGGCTGCTGGAGTTTGACATCCCCACAGATGAGAATCTGGTGAAGTTTTTGGACGAATACGGCCACGTACCCCTGCCGCCCTACATCGAAAATTCCCAAGCTTCAGCGGAACAGTACCAGACTGTTTATGCCGATCGGCTTGGGGCGGTGGCTGCCCCCACAGCAGGCCTGCACTTCACCGAAGAATTGTTCAGCCGCTTGGAACAGCGGGGAATCGAAAAAACTTTTGTCACCTTACACGTCGGAGTAGGGACGTTTCGCCCGGTGGAGGTGGCAGACGTAACGACTCACAAAATGCACGGCGAATGGGTGGAAGTACCCGCCGCCACCGTCGAGAAAATCCGGGAAACTCAAGCCCGAGGCGGGCGGATCATTGCCGTGGGTACCACAGCAGTGCGAGCTTTAGAGGGAGCCGCCGCCGCGAGTGGCGATTTTTCCTTGCAACCTTTTTGCGGCCCGACCAATTTGTTTATCTACCCTGGTTACAAGTGGCGGGTTGTAGAGGGGATGATTACCAATTTTCACTTGCCCCGCTCTACTTTGATGATGATGGTAAGTGCCATGATTGGAAGGCCTCGGCTGTTGGATTTGTACCGAGAAGCGATCGAGCATCAGTACCGCTTTTATTCCTTTGGCGATGCCATGCTGATTTTACCAGCAGCAAAAAAGGATTGATCGATCGGGCATCGGGTTCGCCCCATGCCCGGTATGCCGTTTCTATTCTTCCTCCTCTTCTTCATTGCCGGGATACACAAAGCTGTTGGAACGCCCAGTCAGAACAGATTTGCCCAGAGACAGAGCTTTCTGAGCTGCCACTACAGCTTTGCGCTTCCATGTGGCCTTACGCATATTCTTCTTGGATTTGGAGGTTTTCTTCTTAGGGACTGCCATGACGCTAAATACTTTCTGCTTATATAGACAAACAAACATTCTAGCCGATTTTGTCGGCAATGCTTACTCGAAAAACGGCAACAACTGCTCGGTCAGCCATATCAAGTAGTAGGGTGCGTCAGCCATTAGCTTATGGAAAAATAGACAAAATCCCCTAGGTAACGCACCCGCAGCAGCTAAAGTTCGTGAAAGTGGTAGATCACGACGCCAGTGACGGCATCGTTCTCGATACTCACATAACCCGTTTTGAGCAGTGCCGTGAAAGCCTCTTCCACTTCGGCAAAAGTAGCGCCGGTTGCCATCACCCCTTGGGTGACAGATAATCTTCCGTTCTTGGTATAAGCTGCCTTCAGGAGTTTAACCCCTAACTGGTCTGGAGTTGGCTTGGGGTATGTCGCGGCGATCGCCCCGCTGACTGGATATAGCGGTATACCTTCGGGAGATACGCCGAGTTTGCCCCTGAGACTGGCATTGTGTTCGTCCACCATGTTCGGCAGCAGCAGCAAGTCAAACAATTGCCCAAACCCACACAAACCAAAGGTAAACAGCCACAGCAAACCCGTACCAATCTTGCCGTTGTAGAGGCGGTGGAGTCCGAATGGGCCGAAAAAACAAGCTGCCCATAAAAGGTAACTAACACCTAAATTGCTCATTTTCTGACCGTCCTGCCTGATTATTCTAAGAATTGGAGTCCCTCTATACATTTTGTACTTTCTATCTCGTGTTTAAACAGCTTGACACCAGCAGATATTTGTGAATTGTCCGAAGTTATTGGTTATTTACTACCAATTCCCCATGCCCCATGCCCCATGCCCCATGCCCCATGCCCCATGCCCCATGCCCCATGCCCCATGCCCCATGCCCCATGCCCAGTGAGTAATTTTGCGTAGCAATTCTTAACGCCAGCAACATATTTGCGCGGGCGAGAGCTTGGTAAACTGGAGGGCGTGGAAATTACAGCAGCTTAGACTTAGATTCCACACGGAGCGCCAAACCAAGCGCGCCGCCAGCGCTGGCCGGAAATACACGAGCGCGATCGCCCGCAGTACCCGACAATGGAAACAAGCGAGTAGTTATAAGCAGAAATCCAATAAAAATATGGTAGATTCCCTCAAAAAACCCACTTTTGAAGAACTGCGGCCGGGAGTGAAAGCCCCAGCCAAAGAAACTATTCTCACGCCGAGATTTTACACAACCGACTTTGACGAGATGGCCAAAATGGACATCTCGGTAAATGAAGCCGAACTAGAAGCAATTATCCAAGAGTTCCGCGTTGACTACAACAAAAACCATTTCGTGCGGGATGAGGAGTTCGCTCAATCTTGGGATCACATTGACGGCGAAAAACGCCAGTTGTTCATTGAGTTTCTAGAACGTTCATGCACCGCTGAGTTTTCTGGGTTCTTGCTTTACAAAGAATTGGGACGCAGGCTCAAAGACAAAAATCCAGTGCTCGCCGAGGGTTTCAACCTGATGTCGCGCGACGAAGCGCGGCACGCCGGATTCCTCAACAAAGCGCTGTCCGACTTTAATTTGTCCCTGGATTTGGGTTTCTTGACAAAGAGCCGCAGTTACACATTCTTTAAGCCGAAGTTTATTTTCTACGCGACTTACTTGTCTGAAAAGATCGGTTATTGGCGCTACATCACGATTTATCAGCACTTAAAAGCCCATCCTGAAGACCAGATTTATCCGATTTTCCGATTCTTTGAAAATTGGTGCCAGGATGAAAACCGCCACGGAGATTTCTTCGATGCGGTGATGAGAGCTCAGCCTCAGATGTTGAACGATTGGCGCGCTAAGCTTTGGTGCCGTTTCTTCTTGCTGTCAGTGTTCGCGACAATGTATCTCAATGATATCCAGCGCGCCGGTTTTTATCGATCGCTCGGTCTCGATGCTCGCGAATACGACATCGAAGTGATTAAAAAGACCAACGAAACAGCAGGCCGCGTATTCCCCGTGATGCTGGACGTGAACAATCCCGAATTTTATGAACGCCTGGATATTTGCCTCAAGAACAATCAGAAGTTGACTGCAATTGTTGAGTCTAATACTCCGAAATTCTTGCAATTATTCCAAAAATTGCCTTTGTATCTGTCGAACGGCTGGCAGTTAGTGAAGCTGTACTTCATGAAAACAATTGAATCACCTTCAGTACAGGGCGCTGTGCGTTAAGTTTTGATTTTTCATCCTCTGTGACGGCGGTTCTGCGACAAGCAGAACCGCTTTTTTTTGGTATCCAGATTCACCGCAAAAAGTTCTCGCCAGACTTACACTCGCCCGGAATGGGAATTGATGCTGGTTTTTTTCATACACTTTATCGCCATTCCCCCTGAAGGTTAAAAGCCGCCCAATAATAGGGAAACTTCCACTTTTCCTGCTTCAACATTTCCAGTTGTGCCGCCCTTAAAGCCGCCGCTGGCGTTAACCCTTTTTTCAGCATTCCCTGATAGAAACTCGACATTAACGTAGCCGTTGCTTCATCGTCCACAGTCCACAAACTCACCACCACTCGCTGAGCCCCTGCATACATAAATCCCCGTGTCAATCCTACCAAGCCCTCGCCTTGAATGTTCTGCCCCATTCCGGTTTGACAGGCACTTAACACTACTAAATCGGCTGCTAATTTGAGATTAAAAATATCAGTAAGTCTCAGAAATCCGTTTAATGGATTCCCCTTTTCGTCTACCAGCGACATGACAATTCCCGACAGTTCCGGGTGAGCGCTATTGGCGAAACCGTGAGTGGCAAAATGAATGATTTTATATTGGCTTAAATTTGGGCTAGTTGCTGTGGCACGACTGGCTGCAAAATCCAAGGATTCAGTGCGAGAATTAGCCGGGAATAACGCTCGAATAATGTGAGATTCTTGGCGACTAAAATTTAAACGCTTAAACTGTCCGTTATTGTCGCCTCTGGAGCGACTTAAACCGGGATTTGCTGATTCTACCGCTTGCTGAGTGGTGGCTGAAGAAGAATTTTTAACTCGTTCATCGTTAGCGCTAAAAACTGGGTCGGCGAGTATTGCTAAACTCCGATTAGGAGGTTGTCTGTCATTGTAGTTTTGTCTTAATATTCCCAAGGTAGAAGCTGAAGGCAGGATCACGATTTCATGGTCTACTATTAAAGGCGGGTTCCCATTTTCACCGGATTTCCCGGGGAGCGAAAGGGCAGCAAAGGGGATGGAATTCAAAAGGCCATCGCCAACAATCAGCAGGCGCTTTTGACCGAGTTGGGCAGCAACGGGCTGTAAGATAATTTGACTGATAGCATCGTTGGCTTGGGCGATTTGAGCGGGGCTGTATCGGGAACTTGGAGCGGTGACAGCATCGCGAAAGTTTTTGGCAGTTTTCTCGATGTCGGCAGCTTTTGGTAATTCATAAGTGGTGATGCTGGTTTTGGTGACAGCCCAGAGATAGCTGCGCTCTTTCCCTAGAGAATACTGGAGTAAAATTGTATTCTCATCGAGGATTTGTTGTTGAATTTGTGAAAGGGTTAAAGGTTGGGGTTGGGTAAGGGCGGCGTAGCGGGGGCTGGTGGTGCGGATTTGGGTTTGAATGTCCTGATATTGTGCTAGTAAAGTTTGCCGTTGTTGTTCTAATTCTGCTTCTTGGGTGCGAGTGTAGTTGGGGCGATTGAGAACTTCGACGCGCCGTTTTTCAAGGGCATCGAGTTGCTGTTGCACACTGCGTTCTTTTTGCAATAATTCTGGGGCGACACCTTGTCTAATATCGGCGTTTGCTTCTTGCAAAAGTTCGAGGAGACTACGGGCGCGGGAACGTTCGCTGGCTTCAAAGGCTTTGGTATCATAACCAGATTTGGGTTGCGTTTTGTGCAACTGCATTAACAGGTCGATATAGAATTGGTAATAGTTTTGTACGGTGGCAAAGTAAGAGGTGCGGAGTTCTGGGCTGGCAATTTTGGTGCGGAGGCTTTCGATGATTTTGATCGAGGCTTCAATGTTAGTGAGGGCTTCAGTAAGATTGCCTTGAGCACGTTTGGCATCAGCAATGTTGTGAAGGGTGACAGCTTCCCCAGTGCGATCGCCAACTGCCCGTTTCAGGGGAAGGGACTGGCTGTAATACTCTAGCGCTTTCTGTTGTTCTCCCAAATCTGAGTAGATTCTGCCGATGTTGTTGAGGGTGATAGCTTCCTTACTGCGATCGCCTACTGCCCGAAACAGGGGAAGGGACTGGCTGAAATACTCTAGCGCTTTCTGCTTTTCTCCCAAATCTGAGTAGACTTTGCCGATGTTGTTGAGGGTAGTGGCTTCCCCACGGCGATCACCGGTTGCCCGACTCAGGGGAAGGGACTGGCTGTAATACTCTAGCGCTTTCTGGTTTTCTCCCAATTCTGAGTAGACTTTGCCGATGTTGTTGAGGATGACAGCTTCGCCACTGCGCTCGCCTACAGCCCGACTCAGGGTCAGGGACTGGTTGTAATACTCTAGCGCTTTCTGTTTTTCTCCCAATGCTGAGTAGACATTGCCGATGTTGGTGAGGGTGACAGCTTCCCCAGTGCGATCGCCGGTTGCCCGATTCAGGGGAAGGGACTGGCTGTAATACTCTAGCGCTTTCTGTTTTTCTCCCAAATCTGAGTAGACATTGCCAATGCTAGTGAGGGTGACAGCTTCCCCAGTGGGATCGCCAACTGCCCGTTTCAGGGGAAGGGACTGGCTATAATACTCTAGCGCTTTCTGTTTTTCTCCCAAATCTGAGTAGACACTGCCGATGTTGTTGAGGGTGATAGCTTCCCCTCGGGCGTCGCCAACAGCCCGACTCAGGGGAAGGGACTGGTTGTAATACTCTAGCGCTTTCTGTTTTTCTCCCAATGCTGAGTAGACATTGCCGATGTTGTTGAGGGTGATAGCTTCCCTAGTGCGATCGCCGGTTGCCCGATTCAGGGGAAGGGACTGGCTGTAATACTCTAGCGCTTTCTGCTTTTCTCCCAAATCTGAGTAGGCTAAGCCGATGCTGGTGAGGGTGACAGCTTCCATACTGCGATCGCCCACTGCCCGACTTAGGGGAAGGGACTGGTTGTAATACTCTAGCGCTTTCTGTTTTTCTCCCAATGCTGAGTAGACTAAGCCGATGTTGTTGAGGGTGACAGCTTCCTTATTGCGGTCGCCCGCTTCTCGATACAGCTTTAATGCTTCTTCCCATTTGGCGATCGCTTTTCTTAAAGATTCCGCTGTCCCTTGCTGGTACAGTTGCACCCCTTCTGTCAAAGCTTTTTCAGCAGGCGACGGGTTTCCCCCAGACTGCTGCGAGTTCCCTTGACTCATTTTAATAACACTCGGTGCAGCCACCGCCGGGACTCCTAGCAGGATACTCGCAGCTACAGCGATTCCGCAACGCGCCCAAACCCCAAGCGTCAGATTCATAATCACCTGCTCAAAAAAGACTTTATTAACCGCCTATCATAATCGCTATAGACGAACTTGGTTCTGGGATTGGTTTCCAACTGTCGGAAAACAGCCATTTACCGCCATTCCCCCTGAAACGTGAAAGCTGCCCAATAATAAGGAGAATGTCACTTTTCCTGCTTCCACTGTGACCGTTGTGCGGCTCGCTGTCGCTGGCGTCAACCTTCCAAGCGCGATCGCCCGCCTCTGATTTGCCTCCGCGAAGGTTAAAAGTCATAATTGTAATTTTTACGCTATTCTCAACTCAGTATTTTTAAATTAGCGATCGATCTCAAATCTAGCATCTACTATTTTCTGCTGTTTTATGAAAATCAACAAAAAACACTTCAACAGATCTACTTGGGTTTTTTGCTTAGGAATGTTCGCTGTGTTCCTCCTATCCTTAACTCTACGCTTTTGGGAACTAGAGCGATTTAACACTTTAGTGTTTGACGAGGTTTATTACGCTAAATTTGCCAACGATTATCTCACCAAAACTCCGTTTTTCAACGCTCACCCGCCTCTGAGCCAGTACATAATTGCGATCGGAATTGCGATCGGCACTCACCTTCCCTTCGGCAAAACTGCCGTCAACAGTATGGCTGGCTCCCTGCTTTCCCCTTGGGATTACCGCTGGCTGAATGCTCTCACAGGTTCCTTTATTCCCCTAGTTGTGGGAGCCCTAGCTTATCAGCTAGTTCCGCGCCGCACCTTTGCTTTTATTGCTGCTTTATTGATGGCCTGCGACGGTTTGTTTTTAGTTGAGTCTCGCTACGCGCTGAACAACATTTATCTGGTTTTATTTGGGATTTTAGGTCAGTTATTTATTTTAAAATCCGTAGAAGCAGAAGGGAAAAAGCGCTGGCTTTGGCTGCTACTAGCCGGAATAGGTTTCGGCGCATCTGCGGCTATCAAATGGAACGGATTATGGTTTCTTTTCGGTACTTATCTAATTTTAATCTGTGCTTGGGCCGTTCGTTTTATCCAGGGTAACAGAGGAAATGAAGAACAAAGCCGCGAGGTAGATTCACCTCTAATTCCTGCCGAAAGTCCCGTACAAAAACTGACTAAACTCAATTTTATAGAACTCTGCTTGAGTCTAGCTATTATTCCTATTCTAGTTTACAGCATCTCTTGGATTCCTCACCTGCACTTTAATCCAACTCCCAACTTCTGGCAGATGCAAACGGAAATTTTGACTTATCACCAGCGGATTAAAAGCGGCCCAGATGTACATCCTTACTGTTCCACGTGGTACAGTTGGCCTTTGATGCTACGCCCCATAGTTTACTTCTACAAAACTGCTAGCAGCAATGCCCAACCAGATCCGGTTTTGCCACCTTTACCTGAAGGTGCAACTAAGGTAATCTTTGACGTTCATGCGATGGGAAATCCCTTCCTTTGGTGGCTGTCAACCTTAGCTTTACTGCTAGTAATAGGAGTTTTAGTTCACCGGATTTTGGTGTGGCTGCAAACGCGCAGCGAGGCTTCTGTTGACGCGATAGAACAGCAGCGGCCGATTTTGTTTCCGCCGACTGCTGAAATGTGGCTGGCGTTATATTTAATAGTTAATTGGGCTGCTAATTTGCTGCCTTGGGTGAAGGTGACTCGCTGCATATTTTTATACCATTATATGGGCTGTTCTGTGTTTTCAGCCTTAGCACTTGCTTGGTGGGTTGACAGGTGGCTGCACAGCCCTCAAACTCGACTCCGAGGGATGGGGGTAACAATTATTTTTCTGGTTTTGGGTGCTTTTATTTTCTGGATGCCTATCTATTTGGGACTGCCTTTGTCGCAAATTGAATGGAAAATTCGGATGTGGCTACCATCTTGGGTTTAAGTTAGAAATCATTCCTTTATGAACGGGCAAGATGCCCGTTCCACAAGAAAATTAAGTTTTGTGGAACAGGCATCTTGCCTGTTCCTAACGTTCCACAAGAAAATTAAGTTTTGTGGAACAGGCATCTTGCCTGTTCCTAA
Organism: Microcoleus sp. S13_C3; assembly: GCF_036700905.1. Lineage (NCBI taxonomy): Bacteria > Bacillati > Cyanobacteriota > Cyanophyceae > Oscillatoriales > Microcoleaceae > Microcoleus > Microcoleus sp. S13_C3. The sequence continues at coordinate 38,517 of NZ_JAUBPT010000007.1, forward strand.
CCAAGGTGCAAGATGTAAGTTATAACATTTATGACAAAGGTGAGTTTGCAAAAGCTAGCATTATTTTTGATAGAGTGATCGATAAACTGGTTCCCCCCGTTTCAGAGTAGCAATTTCTCTTTCAGTAGCCACAGGCAGCGGATTTTCTGCTAGCCAGTTGTCGCCGTTTTGACGTTTAAAACTGGGGTTAGATGAAAAGCGATCGCACATTTCCCTTTCTACTTCTTCAATATCTGACTGAATAAACACTTCGCCGCCAATTGCCAGATAAATTGCCAATTCATTAACTAATTCCTGCTGCACCACCCGCCGTTTGTGGTGCTTTTTCTTGAACCACGGATCTGGAAACTGAATGCTAACTCGCTGCAAAGTGCCTGCGGGTAAAGTTTCTAAAATTGGTTTTAGGGAACTATTCGCATTGCAAAACAAATAGTGCAAATTGGTCAAAGCTGTTTCGTCCCGCCAAAGATTCGCCTCTTCTACCAGAGGTTCCCGAATTTCTAATCCGAGAAAATTCCAGTCAGTTTGGATTTGTGCCATGTGCCATAAAAACCGTCCTCTGCCGCAGCCGATATCTAAATGCAGCGGTAAATTTAAGTCGGAATAGATTTTAGTCCAATCCGGGGGACTTGCAGATGCTTGATATCTAATTGATAGGGGATTGACGTGTTCCCGCACTCTTACTCTGGCCAATTTTGCTGTCTCCTGAATGTAATTTTGAACCGCTGATGAAGGCAGATGAACGTGGATTAACCCAGATAAATATTGATTTTTGCGAGGTTGTTCAATACTTTTTAATTAATGAGCAATATTAAATTGCAGAGGGACAATTTTAAATTGCTCATTATTGCATTAGGCTTCGGGTTCAATGCCTGCTGCTCTTAATTGCGCGGCTAGTCGAGCGGCTCGCTGTTGAACATTTGCTTTGTCCTGCCGTTCCCTTCCTACCATTTCTGCTCCCCACAATAACATCTCTCCGCTTTCATTCCACCACCGCAACCAATATCCCGTTCTTTCGGCTTTTGTTCCCTGCCAAACACCCAGAAATAACCCAAGTCCGGCAATCCAATAACGATTGTTTGCATCGGCTTGCTGTTTTTCATACTGTGCTGATGAATTCAAATGATATACTATTAAAGCTCCGATCGCAGGTTCAAAAATTACATAGATTGGAGCTTGTAATATTTGTTCGTAAAAATGCCATTTTCCGGGGATATAAGTTTGTTTTGCAGAATATTCATCCTGATAACTAGGAGGATTCTCTGGCAAAAACTCCATGACAATTGCCGGAATGTCTCCTTCTAGGTTGGGGGTATAACTGCGACGAATTTCTCGATCGGGAAGGGGGTGTACGTTGGTGGCATAAAACAGATCGGGAGTTTTTATAACTAGCTTATCGTTGAAATTTACACAAATCGCCAGATGAGGCGCAACTAATGTTCCCTCCAAAATTAGCCCCGCAATTTCTAAGCTTTCCCGTAAGGCGGCGGCGAGCAAAGGCTGGTCGATATCTTGCAGGGGGTGCTCGTCTAAAATGAAATCTTTTGGCAATTTTTCCCAGGATATTTTGAATTGAATTGGATTGAATGTCATGGTATTTTACCTCTTACTAAGAATGCGGTAGAACTGCTGGCAATGATTTTCGCTAGAATAGCATCGCCTATTTTTTAAGCTTCTGGTTCAATGCCTAATGCTCTTAATTGTGCGGCCAATATGGACGATCGTTCTCGTTCTTGTTCGGCCCGTTCCCTTTCTTGTTCGGCTTGTTGTTGAGCGATAGCCCTTTCCTGCCGTTCTTGTTCGGCTTGTTGTTGAGCGATAGCCCTTTCCTGCCGTTCTCTTTCTACCATTTCTGCACCCCACAATAACATCTCTGAACTTTCATCCCACCACCGCAACCAATATCCGGTTCTTTCGGCTTTTGTGCCATACCAAACACCTAGAAATAATCCAACTCCAGAAATCCAATAACGGCCGAAAGCATCGGGTGGTTGTACTTCATACTTTCCTGATGAATCCAAATGGTAGACTTCTAACACTCCGGCGGCTGGTTCAAAAAGTGCATAGATTGGAACTCGCAATACTTGTTCGTAAAAATACCATTTGCCGGGGGGATAAGTTTTTTTGCTAGAATATTCATCGTTGGCAGTAGCTGATAAAAATTCCATGACGATCGCCGGAATGTCTCCTTCTAAATTGGGAGTGTAACTGCGGCGAATTTCTTGACTAGAAAGCGGCTGAACGTTGCGGGCATAAAACCAATCTGGAGCTTTGATAACTAGCTTGCTGTCTACTGTCGCACAAATTCCCATGTTTGGGGCAACTAATATTCCTGCTACTATTAGCCCCGCGATTTCTAAGATTTCTCGCAAGGCAGCAGCGAGCAAGGGTTGGTCGATATTTTCCACTGGTTCCTCGTCTAAAATGAAGTCGTCTGGCAATTTTTCCCAGGTAATTTTTAAGTCGGCTGTACTGACTGTCATGGTATTTCACCTCTCAATGAGATTACTGGAGCGCGGCTCGCAATACTTCGCGATGAAAGAGCGATCGCTCTACTATAAATTTTATCCTGTCTGGCGATAAGGCGTCGCCGTTAGCATAGTGCTCGATCCAGGTTTTGCTGATTAAATAAGGATCTTCTGGCAATTCTGATAATAAGTATCCCGGCATTTCTAACTCATCCATCAATTGACTGACTTTGGGATCGTAGCTGAGAGCAAAACAGCGGCATTCTTCGGAGGCTGCCATAATTAAACTGTGGTAGCGCATCCCGATCGCCATTTCGACTCCCCGGAATACTCCTTTCAATTTTCTCGGATCGTCTAAACTGAGGATGCAGCTTCTTTTCGGCAGGGCTTCGTGCAAATGTTGGGCAATTTCTAAGTCGTGAGACGCTTGAAAAGGCAGCAGCAAAATTAAGGTGCGAGTGGCTTTTTGAAAGTCAACTAAAGCTTGAGTTAAAATTGACAAACGCGCGGGAGTTAGTGTAGGATGAGAACGCAAACAAACCGCAACTCTGGGCGCCGGTAAATCCCACAAACCCGACACTGGGGAATTCTCCAAAGCCCACACGGGATCTGGCGCTAAAGTAAAGGGAATTTGCCAATCTGCAAGTAAAGTAGCTGAACCTTTATCCCGCACGCTGACGCCGGTGCATCCAGCAAAACAGCGCTGCGATAGCTTGCGAGTGATTTCGCGCTTCAAAGGCCCAATTCCCTGGGCCCAAGCAACAGTTTTTAAGCCCATCTGCTGCGCTAATCCCATTAAACCCCCATAATAGAAAGGGCTCGCAATGCTAGTAGTGTCTTGGATTAAACTACCGCCGCCCCAGATTAGGGCGTCGGATGTGCGGAGTGCTTCGATAACTTGGAAGGCATTCATGCGATCGCGCGCTGCTACCCCGTACCGCTGATTTGTCTCGACAGGATTGCCAGACAGGACGATCGGCGTCACGCCATCTGGTAACATTTGCAGTAGCGATGCCAACAGCGCCTCGTCGCCGCCGTTGCCTTTACCGTAATAGCCGCACAAAATTGCTCGCATTTCTACTCTTTTATTTGTTTGTGATGGGGAATCTAACGATTTTAGATTTTAGATTTTAGATTTTAGATTTTTTTGATGTTTGAGATTTGATCCTACTACCAAAAAACTGCTACTGTCATCAAGCTTCAAGGCTTTACGTCATCAGTCAGCTCAAATCGCAAATCTAATAAAATCTCGAATCGCTAATCTAAAATTGTATGACCAGCCCAAAAACAGGTACAAGCCCCGACTTAAGTCGTGGATGCTCCTAAAATTTTAGACCAAAGCTCAAGCTCCAAGATTCATCTGTGGAGTAAATCTAAAATCTAAAATCTAAAATCTAAAATCGACTGACTCATCATACTTTATATGACAGTTGCGTAAGTCCCGATCGATAAATCTTTCATCTTCGTTCACCATACAAAAAATGCACGCTTTGTCAATTCCCACCTGGATTATTCACGTCTCTAGCGTCGTCGAGTGGATTGCCGCCATCTGGTTAATTTGGACTTACGGCGAAGTCACTCAAAACCGAGCTTGGTGGGCCCTTTCCGCCGCAATGCTGCCCGCTCTTGTCAGCGCTATGTGTGCCTGTACATGGCACTATTTTGACAACTCTCCCGCCCTAGAATGGATCGTTACCCTGCAAGCCGCGATGACTCTCATTGGCAATTTTACTTTGTGGGCTGCAGCTTGGTGGATTTGGCGATCGGCTCAGCCAGCAGAGAAAATTAAAGATTAAAAAAAGGAGAAACTAAGTGAAAAATAGCACTATTTTGGTAAAATTTGTCGCAAGTTTGCTGTTGTTGACAGCGGGATTCTTGCTTCCCAGCAAAGCCAGCAACATTCCCGTACAAGTCGCCCAACAACCTAACTGCAAAAGTCCTCAAACCACGCTAGACATGAATATGTGTTCTAGTCAAGAGTTTGAGGCTGCCGACAAAAAGCTCAATCAAGTCTATCAGCAACTGCAAGCAAAAATCAGCACTAAACAAAAGCAGAGATTGACGGTGGCCCAGCGTACTTGGATCAAATTTCGAGATGAAAATTGTGAGTATGCAAAAGGGCAGTTTGAAGGCGGTAGTTTGGCTGCTTCTACCTACGGTTATTGCAGGGCAAGAGTGACGCAAGAACGGATTAAAGATTTGGAAGGTTATTTGAAACAAGCAAATTTGTAAAAGTTCGGTTTGTGGAACAGGCGTCCCGTCTGTATTTGTGGCACAGGCGGGACGCCTGTATTTGTGGCACAGGCGGGACGCCTGTATTTGTGGCACAGGCGGGACGCCTGTGTTCGTAAAAAAATCTAAATCACAATCTTTCAGAATTGCAACGCCACAGAATTAGTAGCAATTAAACCTGCCTCCATCAACAATCGATCGAGACTCTCAACCAGTGCATCAAGATAATGTAAAATTTGGCGATCGCCTGCTGGTAAGGAAATAGAATTAGTTAGACAGTGAATTTGGCTTTCCAAATTTTCAGGCAATTTTGAACACAAAGCTGTTGCCCTTTCTACCAGACGCTTTTCGCCCGGATGAGGGATAGAATTAATAGCAAAAACAATATCAAAATAACTGCCTAAAAAAGCGGCTGTTCGATGGATAATACTTGCTAAATCGCGGCGCAAAACAGCGGATTCTAGCTGGTGGCGAAATGAAAAAATCTGGTCGCGCAAAATCGGATAATTTTTGGCAATTATCGCTTGACGGAGTTGTTCGGGATAAGGTCGATGGAGATTGGCTTGCAATTGCTGAAACCAACCGTCTCTGTCATATAATGATACTGAGGTGAGAACGTTCCACCAAAAACAGGTTGAGTAACCTACTGATGCTTGATGTTTGACCAGGACGCGATCGAGTTCTTCTTCGATCCATTCGGGCTTGCGGTACATAATATCTATACCGCAACCAGTGTTAATATCTATCCACTCGTCACCGGGTTCCCAAAATTGATTGTTGATGGCGATGCGAGCGGAAAATTGTCTCGCTATCGCCTCCCGTATGTCAACAGGAATTTCCTCTTCAACATACACGTAAAAATCAAAATCCGACGACTCATCCGTAACTATCGTGGTTCGAGAACCTGCTAAAACGACGGCTACAACTTGAGGCAAACTGCTAAACTGCTCCCCAATAGTTTGAGCCAGTGGGGGAATTTCTTCGAGAGCTAATTGATAATTGTGCAGCATTTAATTACCTTGCTTGGCACTTAAAAAATTCCAGCTAATGCTTAACTCTAGCACTCAATATTTTAACGCATAACTTTGAACTCGTAACTCAACAATTGATAATTGTTAACAAATACGGCGGAGGCGAACTGATGCGTTGCGACATCGTATCCCCACCAAAATTATCTCAAAAGTAACATAAAAATTTGTTTTTTTATTTTACCCTTTGACACGCGGATAGTGTAGAATCTAAAATCTAAAATCTAAAATCTAAAATCCCTATGTCCTTCGTTGGTTTGCACATTCACAGCGATTATAGCCTGCTAGATGGGGCTTCTCAGCTACAACAGCTCGCAGAACGGGCGGTGGAATTGGGGATGCCCGCGATCGCCCTTACAGACCACGGGGTGATGTACGGGGCGATCGAGCTAATCAAAGTTTGCCGAAATAAAAATATCAAGCCGATTATTGGCAATGAAATGTATGTCGTCAACGGCGACATTGAAGTAAAAGTTCGAGGTAGAAGAAAATACCATCAAGTTGTTTTAGCTAAAAATACCCAAGGTTATAAAAACCTCGTCAAACTAACCACAATTTCCCACTTAAAGGGAATGCCAGAAAGAGGTATTTTTGCCAGACCTTGCATCAACAAAGAACTGCTAAAACAATACTCCGAAGGTTTAATTGTTACCAGTGCTTGTTTGGGTGGCGAAGTTCCCCAAATGATTCTGCAAAACAAGCTAGATACTGCCCGTGAAGTAGCCACATGGTATAAAGAAGTATTTGGGGAAGATTACTATTTAGAAATTCAAGACCACGGTTCCCCGGAAGACCGGATTGTTAATGTTGAAATCGTCAAAATTGCCCGCGAACTCAAGATTAAAATAATTGCCACCAATGATTCTCACTATATTTCCTGCAACGACGTAGAAGCACACGATGCTTTGCTGTGCATTAACACCAACAAACTGATTGAAGAAGACAAGCGGATGCGCTACAGCGGTACTGAATATCTTAAGTCCGCAGAGGAGATGGCGCAACTGTTTCGAGACCATTTGGATGATGAAACAATCAAAGAGGCCATCGAAACCACTTTGGATGTCGCAAATAAAGTATCGAGATACGAGCTCACAGGAGAAGCTCGGATTCCCACAATTCCAATTCCCCCAGAACATACAGCCGATACTTATGTAGAAGAAATATCCTGGCTGGGACTCTTAGAACGCCTCAAAGCCCGCACCAGAAATGAAATTCCCCCCGTCTACAAACAAAGACTAGAATACGAACTGAAAATGCTTCAGCAGATGGGCTTTTCGGAATACTTTTTAGTAGTTTGGGACTACATAAAATATGCTAGAGACAACGATATTCCCGTAGGGCCAGGACGCGGTTCTGCCGCAGGTTCTCTAGTTGCCTACGTCCTCAAAATCACCAATATAGACCCTGTACACCACGGACTACTATTCGAGCGATTTCTCAATCCCGAACGCAAATCTATGCCAGATATTGATAGCGATTTCTGCATAGAAAGGCGGGACGACATGATTAAATACGTTACAGAAAAATATGGTAGCGAGCGCGTAGCGCAAATTATTACTTTCAACAGGATGACATCAAAAGCTGTCTTGAAAGATGTTGCCAGAGTGTTAGGTATTCCCTACAAAAAAGCAGACGAGATGGCAAAATTAATTCCCGTGTCTAGGGGTAAACCGGAAAAACTTAAAGTGATGATTTCCGATGACACACCTGCACAGGAATTTAAAGACAACTATGAAAATACAATTTGCATAAATGCAGAAACTGGTACTGAAGTCCCAGTTCGTCAGTGGATTGACATGGCAATTCGCATTGAAGGAACCAACAAAACCTATGGTGTTCACGCGGCAGGTGTGGTAATTTCTTCAGAGCCGTTGGATGAAATAGTACCGCTACAGAAGAATAATGAGGGTGCTGTAATTACCCAATATTTCATGGAAGATTTGGAATTTTTGGGGCTGCTGAAAATGGACTTTTTGGGATTGAAAAATTTAACAACTCTCCAGAAAACTGTTGATTATATTAAGCAAACCCAAAATCTAATTGTCGATCCAGAAATGCTACCTTCTGATATAGAGCGCAGAGCTCAAGAGACTTTTGGCAGAATCAAAAAGTTACCCGATGATGTAGATAAAACATATAGACTTTTAGAAAGAGGAGATTTAGAAGGTATTTTTCAGTTAGAATCATCTGGGATGCTGGATGTAGTGAAAAAACTCAAACCTTCCTGTCTGGATGATATTTCTTCTATTTTGGCACTTTACCGACCTGGGCCGCTGGATGCAGGTTTGATTCCTCAGTTTATTGACTGCAAGCACGGTAAAACAGTTGAGTACGATCATCCGCTATTAGAACCGATTTTAAAAGAGACTTACGGAACGCTTTGCTTTCAAGAGCAAATTATGCGGATGGCTCAAGATTTGGCGGGCTATTCTTTGGGGCAAGCTGACTTGCTGCGGCGCGCAATGGGCAAGAAGAAAGCTGATGAAATGCAGAAGCAAAAAGAAACGTTTATCGATGGGGCAACTAAGAATGGAGTAAGTCAAAGAATTGCTGAAAAGTTGTTCGCGCAGATGCTACAATTCGCGGAATACTGCTTGAGCTATGACACGAAGATATTGACAGTGGAATATGGGCCGATGGCTATTGGCAAAATTGTTGAGGAAAAAATTGAATGTACTGTTTATAGTGTTGATAGCAACGGTTATATTTATACACAGTCAATTGCACAGTGGCATCGCCGGGGGCAGCAGGAGGTCTTTGAGTATTGCCTGGAAGATGGCTCGATAATTCGCGCCACAAAAGATCACAAGTTTATGACTGTTGGGGGTCAAATGCTGCCCATTGACGAAATCTTTGAACAAGGATTAGACTTAAAACAAATCAACTCTAGCTCAGATATATAAAATGGATCTCGACTATAGGCAGCTAAAATCGGAACACAAGGAACAAATCATTTCTGCTTTGAATCAGGGCATGGAGTGTCGAGACATTCCTAACTACCTTGGTGTGAGTGAAAGAGCAGTTTCAAGGGTTTTAAAAGAAGCCGACATTAATACTAAGCGGCGCAACCGCTATACTTTAAATGAGAGCTATTTTGATGTAATTGACTCTCAAGCTAAAGCTTATTTATTAGGATTGATAGCTGCTGATGGCTGCGTTACTCAAACTAATTATGTAGCTTTTGAATCTATTGACAAAGAACTTACAGAAATGCTCAGCATAGAGCTACAATACTCTGGTGAAATTAGAGTTATTCAGCCTCAAAATTATGCTCCTCACTACCGAATAAATTTTTCTTCTGAAAAGCGGGCAAGCTCTTTACATGGCTACGGCATCATAACAGGAAGAACTTTTTCGGAAGTTACCTATTTCCCTAACTTAAACTATTTAGGGTCTTATGTGTTAGGCTATTTTGACGGTGACGGTTGTGCTTATGCAAACAAAGGTAGAAGTGGCGGTTTAGTCTGCATTGTTGGTTCCTTTGAATTTGCCCGCGAACTAGCAATGCACCTAGGGATGGGTTCTGTACAAGAGCATCAATTAAAAAAAGTTTATTATTGGAGAATCTTTAGTCGAAAAAATATACAAGTATTCTATGATTTTGTGTATCAATATCCCCAGTTGGGATGGCAACGAAAGAAAACTAAAATAGAGGCTATTCTCAGGAGTTACAAACATGGTAAAAATTATTAGTCGAAAATCACTGGGAACTCAAGAAGTCTATGACATAGGCGTTGAACGAGAACATAACTTTATCCTAGAAAATAGTTTGGTGGCATCTAACTGTTTTAATAAATCCCATTCAATGGCCTATGCCTATATCACTTATCAAACTGCCTATTTAAAGGCGAATTATCCTCTAGAATACATGGCTGCACTGCTGACTGCTAACAGGGGCGATCAGGATAAAGTACAGAAATATATTGCCAATTGTCTCAAGCTGGGTATTGAGGTTGAGCCGCCCGATGTTAATAGCTCTGAACTTACTTTTACACCGATGCCGAAACAGATGACTGGAGGTGCAAAAGATAAAATTTTGTTTGGAATTTCGGCTGTTAAAAATGTGGGAGAAGCGGCAATTGAAAATATTTTGGCGGCGCGCCAGGAAGGGGGTAAGTTTAAGTCGCTGGCTGATTTGTGCGATCGCGTAAATCTCCATGCTGTCAACCGCCGCGCTTTAGAAGCATTAATTCAATGTGGTGCTTTTGATAAAATTGAACACAACCGCAATCAATTAGTACAGGACCTCGAAGGGGTGATGAAATGGGCCGGGGAGCGCAAAAGAGACCGAGAAAGCGGCCAAGGTAATCTTTTTGACTTGTTAGGTGCGAATAGCTTTGGCAAGTCGGTCAATACCTATGAGTCTGCGCCCAAATCTAAAGTGGTAAAAGATTTTGAAAAACAAGAGAAATTGCGTTTAGAAAAAGAACTGCTTGGCTTTTATGTGTCAGAACATCCCCTAAAGTTTCTCATGCAAGTAAACGAAGACCCCGATGTTGTGACTCTCGAACAGTTAGCAGATAAAAAAGGGAAAGTATCAGTTATTGTCATGCTCAGCGCTATCAAAATGGTAGTGACCAAAAAAGGCGATTCGATGGCAATTTTGCAATTAGAAGATTTGACAGCTCAAATAAAAGCTGTGGTGTTCCCCAAGGCTTACGAACAAGTGAAACCTTACATTGTAGAGAATGCGATCTTACTGATTAGTGGAAAAATTGAGAAAGATGGGGAGGAAATTCAGATAATTGTAGACACTGCAAAGCCCGTTGAAACAGTACAGGTTGAAGAGGAAATCGAGAGGGTTCAACCGGAAACACCAAACTCTTGGGCGACGGAACCGGAAACACAAAACTCTTGGGCGGCGCAACCGGAAACACAAAATTCTTGGCCGGCGGAACCAGTCAACGTTGTACGATCGACAAAACCTGTCGAAGTTTTAGAAATGGTGATTGTCAAGCTGACACCCCAGCAAGTACAAGACGGGAAAAAACTCAATTCCCTCAAAGCTATTTTGCAAGAACTTTCCAATCGTGGAGAAGGTGCTAGCGTTTCGGTGGGGGGAATTGTTGTCGGTGAATATTCCTGTCAACCCCTTCGCATTAACCCTCAATTGTGGGTGCAAGATGGCGAGGGAACTGTTAGCCGTCTTAAGTCGGCTGGATTTGATGCTGGGGTTTTTCCTCTAGACAATCGCGGGGATGCTGCGGTATTTCGAGAAATGCGATCGCAACTTAATGTACATTCTTGGGCCAGTCGTTTACTTGACACTGACACCGATCGCCTTCACAAGTATGTCACTTATATCGCCCAACTAAACCGACGCACGCCAAATTAACACTTCGCCGCCATCCCCACCGGTGGCTAAAGTTTGACCGTCAGGACTAAAAGCCACCGGATTGCACCCAGCAAGAGAGCACAAACATTCTCCTGTTTCCAGGTTCCAGAGTTTAACCGTACCGTCTCGACTGCCGCTAGCCATAATTTCGCGATCTGGACTAATCGCCACCGAAATCACCGCATCAGAATGCCCCCTCAAAGTATTAATTAATTCCCCTGTATCGGCATTCCACAATTTAACAGTAGCATCGGCACTTCCACTGACAATCATTTTGCCGTCTTGACTAAATGCGATCGCATAAACCCAATCTGAATGACCGACAAAAGTCCGTACACTCTCCCCAACACCTACCAGCCACATCTTGATAGTTGTGTCAGCACTGCCGCTGGCCAGCATCATACTTTGAGGGCGAAAACTAACAGATAAAACCTTGTCAGAATGTCCCGAAAGTTTTTGAACCAATTCTCCGTTGCGCTGGTTCCACAATTTAATACTCTTGTCGCCGCTGGCACTCGCAATCGCTCCCGAGTCGCAACTAAAAGCCACAGAGTACACGGAGCCGTAGCGATGACTGTACGGCGAACCAAAATCGCTGTAAAATTCGCGAATCATCGCCTTTTTATCCAGCTTCCACTCAATAACTTTTCTGTCAAAACTGCCACTAACCAGCATTCTCCCGTCTGGGCTGATTGCCACAGCATCTACCGTTGCGGAATGGCCGAAAAAAGTATGGATGAATTCACCTGTTTGCAGATTCCACAGCTTAATTGTTTTATCGTCGCTGGCGCTAGCGAGAATATTGCCTTGAGGATTAATAACCACAGCATTAACCGAGGCTGAATGGCATTGGAGAATGCGATCGCACCGCCAGTTATTAGACGACAATAATTTCGGATTGCCTGCGGATGGCACAACATGAATCTTCTGGCGCGGCGCGGCGGAGACGGCGGTTGCTGTATTTGGCTGCGAGTTAGTTACTGGCGAATTAATAGCGATTTTGGCGGGCGAATTATAACTGATTTGAGAGCGGGGATATTGCCCCACATTTACCAAGTCTTGCAACACTTGGGCAGCGGATTGATATCGATCTCGTACCGAATCTTTGAGCAATTTATTCAAAATAGTTGCTAATTTTGGGCTGACTTTTATGCCTTTTTGCGCCAAGTGCGATCGCCAAATCCATTTGCATTCCAAAGCATCGAACAAATCCTTCAAAACCGCCCCAGTTAGCAGGTGAATGCAGGTAACACCCAAACTGTAAAGGTCGCTCGCCGGATACGCCTTGCCACTGCGAATTTGTTCGATGGGCGCATAGCCCGCAGTTCCAGTTATCGTCCCAGTTTGCGCCTCAGAAAAGCCGGTAATGTGCTTAGCAACTCCAAAATCAACTAGCACAAACTGACCCCCCCTGGCATTCCCCTGTACAGCAGGAGATTCAGCGACAATTAGCCCTTTCATACCAGCAGAAGATTGAGGTAAATTTGCCCCTCCTTTTCGTTTACCAGGAGTCGAATTGGGATATCCCGCCGCCCACAAGGTTTGGGGAGTTCTCCGCACAATATTTTCCGGCTTAATATCTCGATGAATCACCTGCTGCTCGTGAACAAATTGCAAAACAGGCAACAAATTGATCAACAATTCCCAAATCTGTTCCTCGCTAAAAGCTCCCTGCTGCTGCAACTCCTGAAACAAATTATTTCCCTCGATTAACTCTTCCACAAGATACAGACGTTTGGCTTGTTCAAAAGAAGCCAGCAAACTTGGAATCTGCGGGTGCTCTCCAAGTTCGTGCAGTCGGTGAGCTTCTTGTTTGAACAGTGCAGTTGCCTTTTCTAATTCAGCTTTTTCTTGTACTTGGGGGAAAAATTGTTTGATGGCGCAGGGAGTTTTCAACCTATCTTCATCGACAGCTAAAAAAGTTCTGCCAAATGTTCCTTCACCGATAGGTTGAATGGCGCGATAACGCTCTTTCAGTAGCAATTTAGAGCCGCACGCCAGACAAAACTTGGTTGAGTCAGGATTCTGCGGCTTTTGGCAATGGGGATTGAGACAATAGCTCATCTTTTTTTCTGCCTGGAGATTCCCACCACTGCTAAACTTAGCAACATGGTAGTCTGTTTCCACTCACGCCCAGAGCACCATTCTCGATAATACCTGAGAAACTCGCTTTCTTAACCCAAAATCTCGGCTCTCAGGTTGAGCCCGTGGCAAGAAACCAAGGTGAGGACACTAGAAGTGCTTGATGTGAGTTTCCATATATTCTAATGCTTTCGTAAAATTTTGCCGGGTGGCGGCTCGCAAACTGGTATAGCAATCCTAAATCATTTGTGAATTTCTTACTCCCTCCCCGCGGATTCGGGGAGGGTTGGGGTGGGGTAAAAATTTGACGACTCCTGCAAGGATTGTTATAAGCTGTGGAGCATTTAAATTGGAAATTCGGGACAGGCTAGAAGCCCGTCCCACAAGAGTTTTATTGATTTTTGACACACAGTTTAATTTAAATGTAGAACAGCTTATGTCAACAGTTAACTGTTAACTACGGCTATTCGGGAGCATTTATGCGGAGAGCAAATACAAAATTGAGATGATCCCGGCTATTCTCCCGCGTCTAAAAGACACTCTTGCTCCTCGCCGCCCTTCTGTGAGCATTCTTTGGCTTTAATCACCGCTTCTCTAAAGCCTAAAACTAATAAAATATTGGCAAGTGTTAAGAATAGTTCCGCAGAACCGTGCAGCCAATCGACATTTGCTAGTGACTCATTGTAGGCAACTTTTGCGTAAATTGCGGCGGGAATCGTCACCGCTACAAAAACGAGAGTGCCGTAAAATCCCATCAGAGCTAAACGGGGTGTTTTTCCCGATCGAGTCAAAAACCAGAGAAATCCCAAGTAGGGAAATAGAGACAGAACAAATAAAGTTTCTTTGGAAATCATTAGTAATTGGCGAGCGACCAAATACTATGATAAATTAAAAGCTCAAAAATTAGTGTGAATAATTTTTAACTTTTAATGTTGAGTTTTTAATATTTAATTAGACAGATGCACCCGTTTCTATCAAACCGCTATAGCATCAGCCAAGACCATAGCTCTTAACCCAAGCCGCGGCAGGTGGGCAGTATTCAAAACCCCTCACCCACGCGGAGACAAAACCCGTAACTTTTCCCCTAACACCGTTTTTAGCCTAACACACTTTTTACCGTGCCAGTGTGTTAATTGTCCCTCACTCCCAAGCTACCCAGCAATTAGAAAGAGAGACGGTTCCAAAGTTTTTTGTCTGCTAGGCATCAAGCAACCATCGTTCAAAACCTCTAAATCCAAGTACCCTTTTCTATCTGCTGCCCTAATTTCCTTTAGCTTAGCATCAAAATCAAAACACGGGCCGCAATCCCAGACTTTGAGTTCCAACCGTCCGTTAAACACCCTAATTTCCAGTTGGACAGGAGTTTCTACTGGCAGATTTTTGTGAGCGTGGCGAACTGCATTAGTGAAACCTTCAGCCAACGCCAACTGAAACTTCCAGCAAAGTTCATTGGGGAGCGATAAATCTTTCAACTGCTCAAACCACAACAAAACTTGACTTAAAGCATTGACATCTGTGGGGACTTGCAGGCTAATATGTTGAATACAAGTTTCATGCAGCTCTTCTTCCTGCTGTTTTTCACTCTGCCAATCCCAGGTGTTTAATAAATTCATTAACCCATCTAAAACGCTAGCTTTTTTTATAATATTTTGGGAGCGATTGCGACCTTCTACTTCGTAACTTTTGCTCAGCGACAAACAATTTCGATTGTCGAGAGTCCGGGTGTAACTGATCTCGTCTGCAATCTGCCACATGAGTTTGATCCCCCGGCCACCTTCTGCAAGTTGATCTATGCTGTTAGACATCATTTTCCTCGTCTGAAAGTATTAGCTGTACCCTATTTTCCCACCCGCCGAGACATTTGGTATTTTTTTTATACTTGCTTGCTCGGTATTATTTCGGGGATCACATAAAAATGCTATCTTTTTTAGAGAAGGCAACGCATCAGCAATATGTCTTAAGAGTCTAAGCCAATTGGCTTATTTACCGATCGCCTGTACGGAGAACGATCGCCCTCGGCAGCAAAATCCAACTGCATCGATTACAAATACTTATCCGTTGTCGGAGTCGGCCACTTGCCGCAGCCGTCGCCAGCTTCAGAATTCCTGGTATTTAGCGCCTCCGGGCGTTCGCCGTTCGCTGCAGGGGAGCCTTGATGTGCGGGCTTTCATCCCCAACGCCTAAGTAATATCCGTGAGGGCGAGCGAACCTTACACCGTCGAGTCGCGTCCATCCACTAGACTAGGACTTACGCAAACAACCCTGTTTCTGCTCAGAATATTGGGTTGGGCAGCGAGGAATTAACAAGGAAACCGGGTTTTTGGTCCCCCGCGCGTAAGTCCCACAGACAAATCGGTGATGAAAGGCAGTTACAGAACTTACCCATACTATGACCAAAATCCAACTGAAAATTCTGACTGCAGCGATAATGCTACTCCCATTTTGCGCCGCACTTCCCTTGCAAGCTCAAAATCTGTCTCTAGTCAAGCGACTGCTAGAAACCAGAGGATGTCCCGGATGCGACTTATTTGGCGCTTCCTTGAGCCGTGCAGATTTGTTTGGCGCTTCCTTGAGCCGCGCCACTCTCAACAGGGCCGACTTAGTTGATGCCGACTTGACTGCGGCTGACTTAATGGAAGCTAATTTAAACAACGCCAACATGAGAAACGCCTTTTTGGCTGACGCCGACCTCAGCAAAGCTGACATGAGCAGGGCAGACATCAGGGGAGCCAACTTAGAAAATGCCAACCTCAGCGAGAGTTTTCTGCGAGACGCATCGCTCCAGTTGGCTAATTTAAAATGCAGTAATTTGAGCGCCGCTAAACTAAGTAGAACCGACCTGAGAAATGCCGATTTAAGCGGTGCAAATCTCAGGGGTGCCGACCTCCAAGAAGCCGATTTAAGCGGTGCAAATCTTAGCGGTGCCGACCTACGATCTGCCGACTTGAGGGATGCGAGATTGAACAAAACTAATCTTACAGATGCCAATCTCTGCGGCGCCAGGATGCCGGATCGAAAAACATCTCGGCGAGGCTGCGAAGTTAAGAAAGAACAAGCTATAAGCGCGAACAATTACTGTAATTACTGCTATGCCTTAAATGACTGGTGGCTGAATGTATTAAGGTTATACTAAGCGGTATCATCGGGATAACTGCTCCGCTTTAGATATCTACTGTTAGAAGGGCGAGCAGGCGGTACAGATATCAAACTTAACCTGTTACCGCCAATAGCTTTTATCTACTTTGAAGATCCTACAAATTGGCTCAGTATTTGCAGATATTCTGCGCCCCCGATCTGTGCCACATTAGTGTGACCTCCATCAGGAACTATGTACAACTGTTTGGGTTCAGGTGCTGCATCAAACAGTTTTTTGGTCATTTCCACTGGAACTACATTGTCAGCAGCCCCGTGAATAAACAGCACAGGCATTTGCAGGCGATCGACTTTTGAAAGAGAATCAAACCGCTGTGTCAGCAAAACATCGATCGGAAACATCCAAAACAGCCCTTTTTGGAAATTCACCATCGCCCGCGTGGAAGTAAAAGAGCCTTCTACAATTACCCCTGCCGCCTCCGGGTGACGCACGGCTAGATCGATCGCGATCGCCCCTCCCAAAGAATGACCGTAGATATAAATTTGATTCGGGTTAATCCCCCGCTGTTTCACCAAATAATCCCAAGCAAGTTGAGCATCCTCATAAACCTGAGATTCACTCGGAAAATCGCCCTGGCTTTTTCCATAACCACGATAATCCATCACAAATACCGACAAACCTAACCCATGAAATCGATAAGCGTGTTCGACATTTGATCCCACATTTGAAGCATTGCCGTGCAGGTACAAAACTACCCCCCCTAACCCCCCCTTGTTAAGGGGGGGAACCGGAGCGACTGCCGGTCTCTCACTTTGCGGGGACGTTCCGACTCCTCTAGCTCCCCCCCTTGGCAAGGGGGGGCTGGGGGGGGTATCCGAGTCTCCGGTGTTAACAGTGTTAACAGAGGGAACAGCCTCCCCCTTTCTTGCTCCCCCCCTTAGCAAGGGGGGGCTGGGGGGATTTTCCGAGGCAGGAATCCACCACCCGTGCACGCTGTCCACCGCGCCTGTTTTAGTTGGAATTGGCAACCAAACATCTTGATATTTCAACTGAAAATCATCTGGCGTAGTTTCGATCGCGCGCGCGGGAAAAAAGATAAACTTACCTTGCGCTACAAAGAGGAATACACAAGCAGCAGAATAAGCAACGGCCAAAACTATCCCAAAAGCTATTAGCGATTTAGACAAAAGGAATACTAGCAGATTGTTCATAGATAGAGCACGCGGGAAATTAGATATCGCTCAAAAGCTAATGGCAAATTATTAATTCAGACAATTAGCCAAGATCGATTACTAACCTCCGCCACCGTATTCCGCCGAGTTTCAAAAATTAATGCAATTCGGGGTGGTGTAAGTGCCAATTCGTAGACTGTTCGTAAGCGTGAGCCACCTGAAACAGCCGAGATTCTTGCAAAACATTACCAATCAGTTGTATACCCACGGGCAGTCCTTTATCATCAAATCCGCAGGGCAAACTCAACGCTGGCAAACCAGCAAGATTCACGGGAATAGTCATCAAATCTGACAAATACATACTCAGGGGGTCATTGAATTTTTCGCCTGCCTTAAATGCGGTAGTAGGAGCAGTGGGACAGACTAAAACATCAACTTGAGAAAAAGCTTTTTCAAAGTCTTCTTTAATCAAAGTCCGAACTTTTTGAGCTTTTAGATAATAGGCATCGTAATATCCAGCCGACAATACGTAAGTGCCGATCGCAATCCGGCGTTTAACTTCCGCACCGAACCCTTGAGAGCGGGTTTTGGCATACATATCCAAAAGATTATCGGAGTCGGGAGACCGGAAACCGTACTTAACTCCATCATATCGCGCCAAATTTGCCGAAGCTTCCGAGGGAGCAATAATGTAGTAAGTGGGCAAACCGTAGCGGAACCGGGGACAAGAAATGACTTGAATTTCTGCGCCCAATTGTTGAAATTGCTCGATCGCCTTAGTAACAGCGTCTTTAACCCCGGAGTCCAGCCCTACACCAAAAGTTTCTTTAATTACACCAATTCTAATCTGACCCTTCGGTCGCAAACTGGGTCTTAAAGCTTGAGCGTAGTCAGGAATTGGGACATTAAGACTCGTGGAATCTCTCGGATCATAACCGGCGATCGCTCCCAACAAAATCGCCGAATCCTCAACAGTCCGGCCAAAGGGCCCGATTTGATCGAGAGAAGAAGCATAGGCCACCAAACCGTAGCGAGAAACCAACCCATAAGTCGGTTTCAGCCCCACCAAACCGCAAAAAGCAGCAGGTTGGCGGATCGAGCCCCCAGTATCCGAACCCAAACTCACGACGCATTCTCCCGATGCTACCGCTGCGGCAGAACCGCCAGAAGACCCTCCGGGCACGCGCTCCAAGTCCCAAGGATTCGCGGTAACTTGATAGGCAGAAGTTTCCGTCGAGCTCCCCATTGCAAACTCGTCCATATTCGCCTTACCCACAATCACCGCACCGGCTGCTTGGAGTTTCGAGACGACAGTTGCATCGTAGGGAGGCACAAAATTCTCCAAAATCCGAGAGGCGCAGGTTGTGGGAACGCCCTCGGTACACATATTATCTTTAACGGCGATCGGGATGCCGGCCAACAGACCAATTTGCTCTCCGGCTGCGATTTGGGCATCCACTTTATGGGCCTGCGCCAATGCGCTGTCTGCTGTCACGCACAGAAAGCTTTTCAACTTCGGCTCTAGCTGGGTAATTCGGTCTAATGCTTCTTGAGTAATTTCCACAGCAGAGCGTTCTTTATTGACCAGTTGTCGGTGCAACTCGCGGATGGATGCCATGCTCGTACCTTTATCATTTCTACTTTGAGACAATACAGTTAATATAACTGGCAATTGTACCTGCTTACAGCCCGAAGGCAAAGTCGGCTATTTTTGTGGCGAAAGTTCGAGCCTCGAAGAGGGCTCCGCTAACGGGCGATCGGTCATTTTATATACAATAGATTAAATTACCCAAATCCCACGGGCCACCAAATAGCGATCGAGTTTTTTACCTAATTTTTTAACAAACCAAGAATGCAACTGTATCAGGACTGATGCAAAAAGTGGTTTAACGCGAGATTTATATGAGTAAGGGGTAAGGTGTGCAATGCGACCCCTACATAATTAGGTTCGGTCTTCAAGAATGTCTATGCAAGATCGCAATCATTAGGAAATCAGTCATTCCCAATTCTGTCATCTAAATTCAAAAATATTACAGCCCAGTTTGTCCTCGATGCAACCCAGGATTTATGGTAGAAAAAGATAGTATTAAAAATCAACTCATCCTAGATTACGACTGCTTTGTTCCGGGAACTATTCAGACTCTAATAAAATTTTTGTTTTAACAAATTCCCAATTGTGTTAGATTAGATATATTTAATGTAGCATATAATCCTGATTTTTTAGGCAATTAATCGCGTCCTGAAACTTACGCCAAAGATGAACAAAAAAGAGAAAATGATGCTAATAAAATATTAGAGTATAGCGGTCGATACCCTAATAATTAGGGTCAGATTATGAAGAGCAGTTTTTTAGTCAACAATGACTGAAAGTTATCAGTCAGCCGAGTGAATTAATGGCGGCGGCGCGATCGAAGAAAATAGCGATCGACCTTTTCCGATCCGCGCCCATTGTGCCAAAGGTCAATCGATTTTAGATTTTAGATTTTAGATTTTAGATTAAAGAATTGAAGCATGGACCCCACGGATAAATTCGGGGGGCAAGTTTCATCGGATACAGGTTTTTTATTTCACCGGTCCTGAGTCTGCTTTCGGAATGAATCCGGGGGCTCGTATCCTTGATGCTTTCGGTCAAAAAGGCTGCCAGAAATCTGGGGTTCACAAAAAAGCTCGGAACGCTCACCGGCACGCCGAAGTCTCCTGTTGCGCGCACCTGCAAAAAAACAGCACTCCTTCCTCAAATGCGACTAGCGGCGTGCCTCTGGGGTAAAAAAAGCTACTTATTTGCCCGAACGATCCCCAGGAAAATAATTTCATCCGGAATTATCCCCAAAACCAAAGATATATGGTAAGAAGTTCCCGATGCCCCGTTGGAGGAATGCCACCTAAAGCTCACTTAGAATCCCACCTGACGGCAGAGGAACTCAAAATTCGCTACCGGCAGGCACAAAACACCACAGAGTCGCGCCGCTGGCACTTGCTGCTGTTAGTGTCCCGAAATTGGACTATCAAACAAGCAGCCCAAGTCGTAGGCCTCAACTACGACTACGCCAAAGAAATTGTCCAGCGCTATAACCGAGAAGGGCCTAACTCTGTGAGAAATCGCAGCGGAGACCGCCAGCCCCCTCCTGCGAAATCCTTGCTGAATCCTGAACAGCAAGAAGAACTGCGACAAGCCCTGCTAGGCCCTGCCCCCGACGGCGGAGACTGGACAGGCCCCAAAGTCGCTCGCTGGATTGCCGAAAAGATTGGTAGCGATCATGTCTGGCCCCAACGCGGCTGGGATTACCTCAAGCGGTTGGGTGCTGACGGGCGACGGCGGCGCAGAAAGTAGATAGTTCCCAATATTTTAGAGGGGGTTGATTGCCTTCGTGCGATCGCTCCCTTTATTTTAGTTATCTTGCCACATTGGCGCGATCAAAACCCTTTTAGATTTTAGATTTTAGATTGAAGAAAAAATCTAAAATCTAAAATCTAAAATCTAAAATCGTTTGACTGATGTAACAATAGCTGCTTATATTGAATGTGGTGGTGTTGAGGATGTTAAAGATGCGAGATATCAGGTGTTTTTTGTCGATCGCCAACAAGATGGCGGCAGTAGTAGCCGGCATTGGACTGGTTCAGATGTTAACCATCGCAAGTTCATTCTCTCAATCATCTAACCCGCGTTCCCTAGACGAACTCTACAAAATTCGCGATGGGCTAATCGCCGAATTAGAACAACCCTCTTCTCCCTCCCCAGAACCAACCCTCCTCTCCCGCTTAGTTCCCCTCACCGCCAATCCTCAAGAACAACTGCTACAGCAGTTGCAAGCGGTGGAAGCTCAAATATTAGTAGAACAGAGGGCTAACGACGACTTACAGCAAGCAGTCCGTTTAGCCAACAGAGCCTTAGAAACTAAAGGGCAGCAAAATAAGTCGATCGCATCTTCGCAGCAAACTCAATTTTTATGGCATCAGGCCCTCAACAACTTGCAGGAAGTTCCTCAAAATTCATTTTTAGCTTCCCTCACTGCCTCAAAAACTCAAGAATACCGGGAAAATTTAACAGCAGCAACCTTTCAAGTGCAGCAAGCAAAATCGGATTTTTTGGCGGAGGTTGCCCGGGAAAGCGGTTTGTCGGCTCAAGCTTCGATCGGCATTTGCCACCTTTCTAGAGAATGCGTAAACATCCGGGGCGATGTGCCTCCTGTCAGTCCGGCTAGCTTAATTAAATTGCCGATTGCTGTCGCCCTGATGCAAAAAGTGGAAAAAGAGAAAATAAGTTTGAATAAGGAAGTATTTGTCAATAGCGGTAATTTTACCGAAGACTCATCGACGCAGATTTTGTCCCCTAAAAATTACCCGCTACAGCTACTGTTAGAAGAAATGATCGATCGCAGCAGCAATACCGCCACCAATCAACTTATTGATTATTTGGGTTCCGATTACATCAATCAATTCTTAGAAAATCGCGGCTACCAAGTCACCCGCGTCAACTTCAAATTAATGGGGGAAAAGATTATGCCAGCCAACCCCGGTTCCGGCCCCAACCGCTTGACTGCTAACGAACTCACCGAAATGATGGTGCAAATTTACAATGGCGAAACACCTGGTGCTAAACTTTTAATAGAAACTCTCAACCGCCAGTACGATCGCGCTCTGGGATTTGCCGCCTTGCAAGGAACTAAAGCTCAGTGGTTGGGCGAAAAAACCGGTCAAAATTCCCTGGTTCTGGGCACAACTTTAGCGATGAGCATTGATGGCGAAGCCTATGTGATGACTGTGATTGACACCGGCAGCGGCGATCTGCAAATGCGCCAGTCTATTTCTAAAATTGCTGATTACATTAGTAATAATCCCAGCTTTTAACGGTTGGAATACACAATTTATAGCGGGGGACAACGCACCGCCCAAACAGTTAAAAAATGCCGCATCAACAACTCAGCGTTTCCGTCAAAGGCAAAGGATTTCCCATCCTCTGCTTACATGGCCATCCAGGTTCCGGCGATTGTATGTCGGTATTCACAGAACACCTATCAAAACGCTTTCAGACGATCGCCCCAGACTTGCGTGGATACGGCAACAGCCGCACCTCAACTTTTTTTGAAATGACCGATCATCTGGTCGATTTAGAAGCACTATTAGACAGATTAGGAGTCGATCGGTGTTTGGTGATCGGATGGTCTTTGGGAGGGATTTTAGCCCTGGAATTAGCCATGAAATATCCCCAGCGAGTCACAGGTTTGATTCTACTCGCATCCGCAGCAAAACCGCGAGGAAGTCATCCTCCCATCTCTTGGCAAGATAACTTTTACACCGGTTTAGCCGGAATTATCAATTGGGTGATACCGGGTTGGCAATGGAATATTGATACTTTTGCTAGGCGATCGCTCTTTCGCTACTTGATACAGCAGCATACAGCCACCCCTTACCGCTACTTAGCACAGGCAGGTACCCCCGCCTACCTCAAGACTTCCAACACGGCCACCAAGGCGTTAAATACCGCTCTGAGGGCTGGATACGATCGACTGCTGCACCTGGGCGACATTCATTGTCCGTGCTTGGTGTTGGCCGGAGATGGCGATCGGCACATCACCTCAGCATCTAGTTTAGAAACCGCCCGCCACCTCCATGATTGTCAGTGGCAGTGTTATCCCAATACAGCCCACTTGTTCCCTTGGGAAATTCCCGATCTGGTAATCGCAGACATCGATCGCTGGATTGAGAGTCATCCCGAAGCAGTTGGCAATTGCGAGTGTTGAGTTTTGAGTGTGTCACAACTAATTTATCACCCAACAGTCAAGTGTTTTGAAGTTACAACTCACAACTCAAAACCGCACAGCGTTGCGAGGGAAGCGTAGGCCTCTCAAAACTCAAAACTTCCCTGTTTCTACTGACCGCTCAAAACCGGCCACAGCCCTCCATCACCAAGCTTTCCCAAATCTTCTGCAACCGTCAAAGTAATTGGTTTGCAGCGGTGAATCGAAACACTAACACCTTCTGCCCCTTCATTTTCTATGTCTTCTACATATCCTGCTTTTGCAGTTGCCGCCTCTTTCTCGGTTAAGAACGGGCCAAAATAGTAAATGCACCGCGGCGCTGAAGTTTTAACTTCAACCCACCAAGCCAATCCGAAAAAGTTGAGCAAGCTAATCAAGAATTCTTTCATCTGCTTTTCTTCTAATGTATTTGACGGTGTTTTCAGGGTGCTGCGAACACGCCTAGGCTTTTGTTATTTACACGTGGCTGACTGCTACCAAGAACCGATCCAAACCTATTTAAAGCTGATATCTAAATAGATTGGTGTCGAATTCCTGTTTGAACCTAGGGGCCAGGCCCCTTCTACTTTTGCCTGAACAAGTAACGACAGTCGATCGGCTATCCTTACTTGTTCCGGGTGTGGTGCTGCTCCATTCTGGGCAGCATTCACAATAAACTACTCTGTTGTGCTCTTTTTTTCAACCACCTTTACGATCCGTGTACGTGAAACTTTTTGGGCCCGCGCTGACGGTAAATTTCGTATAAAGCCATCCCCGTTGCTACCGAGACATTCAGACTAGGAGTATTGCCCCTTAAAGGAATTGAAACTAATCCGTCACATCCGCGCTGTATCAAAAGGCTCAAACCGTCAGCTTCACCACCCACAACTAAAACAGTGGGCCCGGAGAACTTGACTGTCTCTATAGATTGACCGACGCCTGCTGCAGTCCCATAAATCCAGAATCCAGCCTCTTTGAGTTCTTCCAGCGCCCGGTTAAGATTGACAACCCTCGCCACGGGCAGGCTTTCCAATGCCCCTGCTGCCACTTTTCTCACTGCTGAGGTAATCCCAACAGCCCGTCGCTGCGGAATCACCATGCCCTGAGATCCCAATGCTTCTGCGGTGCGAATAATCGCCCCTAGATTGTGTGGGTCGTTGAGTCCTTCTGCTACCACAATTACTGGATCTTCGCAAGCCGACTTAGCCTTTGCGATCAGTTCGCTCAAATCCAGGTATTCGTAGGCTGATACTTGGGCGGCTACGCCTTGGTGGTTTGCTTTGCGCGTGATGTAGTCGAGGCGCAAATCGTCAACTTCGTCAATGATGCTGCCGTTGGCTTTGGCTTCGGTTAGCAAGCTGTGAAAGCGGGGATCGTAGCGCAGGTGGGGGACAACCCAGATCCGGTTGAGGACTTGGTTTGTTTCTAAAGCTGCTTGCACCGCATGGCGGCCGTAAATCATGTCGTCTGTGTCTGCGTCTGGTTGCACGACTGTATTTGAGGCAGTGTCAACAGGGCGAGTGTCTCTGTCTTTGTCTCTGTCTCTGAAATGGTTGCCCCGGAATTCCTGCGGGCTATTGTCTTTGTCTCTGTCTTTGTAATAATTGCCCCTCGATTCCTGCGGGCTGCTGTCTCTGTTTCTGTCTCGGAAATTGTTGCGGGCCGGCTGCGGGCTGCTGTCTCTGTCTCTGTCTCTGTCTCGGAAATTGTTGCGGGCCGGCTGGGGGCTGCTGTCTCTGTCTCTGTCTCGGAAATTGTTGCGGGCCGGCTGGGGGCTGCTATCTCTGTCTCTGTCTCGGAAATTGTTGCGGGCCGGCTGCGGGCTGCTATCTCTGTCTCTGTCTTGGTAATAATTGCCCCTGGATTCCTGCGGGCTGCTGTCTCTGTCTTTGAAATGATTATTTCTGCGAATTTCCGGTTGGCTGTCGGCATCGACTCTCCGTTTGAAAATTGCTCTCACGGGCATTTCTCGCGATTGTGGGGCGAAGGTCGATCGCTTTTGAGGCGCATCTACTCCGCGAGTATCGGGACGGGGCTTGCGTTCAAAGCGGGGAGAGGATGGTTGTGAGTCCTGACGGCGGCCTTCGCTTTTGAATGGCTTGCTGTCGGAATTCGATCGCGAAAAGTTGGGTTTGGTAAATTTTCTCATTGGTTTCTTGTGGTCAAAAGGTTTTGGCTGAAGGCTAGTCGATTGTAGATTGTAGATGTGAGATTCTTGATTGAGGGAGCAATCTTTGGGCTTTGAGATTTGAGATAGTCTAGCGAGGGAGCAAGGATTTTGCTCTGTTCAAATAGCTAGTTAATAACTGATAAATCTTGTTTTGCAGATCGAGATTTTTGCGGTTTTATGTTGGCCGTGCCAGGATGGTTAATTAATCCCTCCTCATTCCCAACTCTTAACTGCTAAATCATTTCATTCTCAAGTTCTAAAAGTGCCAGAATCTCGGTCAATCTTTCGGGATCGGTGAGGTACAAATATCCGATCAAAGTTTCTAAGCTGCTGGCTTGTTGGTATATCTCTGGATCTGCTCGCTTAGAACGGCCCGCTGCAGCATTGCGGCCGCGCTTGACAATTGCTAATTCTGTACTGTTCAAGTAAGGAGAGAGCGATCGCAAGTGACGCGCTTGAGTTTCGGCTCGTACTTGCCCCACCACCAATTCGTGATAAGCTTGCAATCTTCTGGGCGGGACTAAGTACGAACTCCGAATGTAGAGTTCGTATACTGCATCTCCCAAATATGCCCAGGCTGCGGGCGAAATTCTTTCTATTTCTGCTGGTGTAGCCCTCGCAGGATGCACTCGATTTAAACTGATATCCGTCAGACTCAGTTTGAGTCCGTCATCTGCGATCGGCGACATACTTTTTTAAATAAAACTTCCGCACAGCTTGGTTTTTCTAGTCACTTACTTATTGCGTCTTTCGCTACTTCAGCAATTATAGCTTTCCCAGGAGTGTTCGCTGTCCGATCGCGAAACGAGATATATAGGCAAAGCTTGGCGCGACGATCGCACTCCTAAAAAAGGCTTTTTACAATCATCGGGATGCTCTACTTCTTATACCATTTTTCCGCGTGTTTGCCACACATATTTTACTGCCCCTCCACCTAAACTCTCAGCCTCCGGGAAAGGGTGGCTGGCGCGTGTCGCAGCTTCTGGGAAAATCGGTATTATTTTACCACCCCAAAAATAAAAATTTGCTATCCAGCGTTGAGAACCGGATAGCTAATTTAATTCACTTTGGCGTCAAGCATCCTTGACGTTTTTTACCGCCTCATCAACCGAAGGCTGCAAAGACAAAAATTTCTCTAAGCGAACCAGTTTAACAGTCTGAGTTACGCGGGGATTTGAGACAATTTGCAATGTCCCTTCCAAGGTTTGGGCTTTTTTGACAAGTTGCACAAGTGCGCCCAAGCCTGAACTATCCACAAAGTCTATCTGAGACAAGTCCAAAATTACGTGTTTTGGGCCCTCGTCAATACATTTGCTTATTACCTTCCGAAAAGTTGCCTCAGAAAAAGCGTCCAGCAGGCCAGTCAGGCGAAATAACTGACAGTTATTCCTGACTTCGCGAGTGCCTCTGAGGCTAACGGTCAGGGTCAATGACTCAGAAATGACACCCTCCTAGCTAGATATGGCTTAAAGTCGAGGCTTCATTATAGGAGTTTTTTGGTATTTTGTCTACAGTTTTTTAGTCATTAGTCATTAGTCATTGGTCATTAGTCATTAGTCAGAAGCGATCGACACAAACAGCCTCTGAGGACTACTGACTAATGACTGCTGACTGCTGACTACTTACTGCTGGCTACTTTCTGATTGTCTCGCATGGACTGCACGAATCGATCGAATAAATAATCGGCGTCGTGCGGGCCCGGACTGGCTTCTGGGTGGTACTGCACTGAGAACAGCGGCAGAGTTTTATGCTTCAATCCGGCTACGGTGCGATCGTTCAAATTGAGATGAGTAATCTCTACTTCGGGGGCTAGGGAATCGGGGTCGATCGCAAAACCATGATTTTGGCTAGTAATTTCTACTTGCTGAGTTAAACCCGCTGGATGATTCAATCCCCGATGGCCGAACTTAAGTTTAAAAGTTTCTGCACCCAAGGAAAGTCCCAAAATTTGGTGTCCCATGCAGATACCGAATACGGGTTTGTCCGACTTTAACAAAGCTTTCGCAGTCGCGATCCCTTCCGTTACCGCCGCCGGATCTCCGGGGCCGTTGGACAGAAAAATGCCGTCCGGGTTGTATTTGAGGATTTCCTCCGGCGACGTGTCAGCGGGGACAACGATGACCCGACACCCGTAACTCGCCAGACGCCGCAGGATGTTGCGCTTGATCCCAAAGTCTAGCGCTACCACCGTCCACATTTGGCCTCCTTCAGGTTTGACTGTAGGACTGAACTCCCAAACCGAGTCCGTGGCTTCAGACCACTCGTAAACCTCGCGGGTGGTGACTTCCTGCACCAGATTCAGCCCGTCCATGCTGGGGGCATCTTGCACTAGCTCCAAAAGCTCCGCCTGGTCGAGAATCGTGGTCGAAATGCCACCGTTGATCGCTCCCACCGTGCGAATTTTGCGAGTCAGGGCGCGGGTGTCGATCCCGTAAATTCCGGGGATATCGTACTGTTTCAGGTAGTCTTGCAGAGATTGCGAACAGCGCCAGTTGCTGGGGCGGCTGCATACATTCCGGGCGATCGCACCCCGAATTTGCGGGCGCGAGGATTCTTCGTCTTCAAGATTTACCCCGGTATTGCCCAATTCTGGATAAGTAAAAGTTACAATTTGCCCACAATAGCTGGGATCGGTCAATACTTCTTGGTAGCCCGTCATTCCAGTATTAAATACTACCTCGCCAACGACGGTGGCGTCAGCGCCAAACGACCAGCCGCGGTAAGCAGTACCGTCAGCCAGGACTAGGAGAGCGGGTTGTGCAGTTGAAAGTGACATGGCATCCTTAATTACTTTCGTTTGGTTTCATTCTTACCACTGCCAGGGATTTGATGCTAGTCGGCAATATACAGATATTATTTTAATTTGTGCAAGGGTTCGCAAAAGCAAGGCACTTATGCCGGAAGCCCGATGCCGGAGGCACTTATGCCACAGGTAATCAAGAAGCAGCAACAAGTGCAAACTCTCCATCTCCCCCGCGCCAGCAATTTATCTGCCAGCAACTTAGGATGCGGGCGAAAATTCTATATCTATACCAAAAGGCAGTTGTCGCTGTTACGATCGAGCTACAGCGTTTAATCAACCTATGGCCAGCAAATCTCCCTTGCCTTTACTCTCAAACTCAAAAAAGCCTCTACCGATTCCTGACAACCTGCGCCAACCTTTACTGGTTTTAGCAGGGATTATTTCTCTGAGCAGTTCAATTTTAGTAGGGAGTGTTGCCAACTCCTCGCCAGCAGTGGCTCAAGAAAGTGAGGGATGCTTCATGCGGAGTTCGTCAGGCCGAACCGTCAACCTCAGCCAATCAGTCTGCGGTTTTCTCCCCAAAGAATTGACTCCGCCCACTTCGGCGGCAGCAAAGTCGGGAGTGTTTCAGGCAAAAATCAAACGCCGAGAGGCTAATATCCCCGTCATAGAAGTCACGTTTAACGGCAAACAAAAGTTCGAGATGATGGTAGATTCGGGAGCTAGTGGCACAGTAATTACACCAGCAATGGCTAAAGCCTTGGGGGTTGTTCTCCAGGGAACAGTGCAAGCACAAACTCCCAACGGAGTGGCTACTTTTCCCCTCGGTCGCCTGAATTCTATTGAAGCAGGTGGTCTGGCTGTTAACAATGTAGTTGTCGCAGTCTCGCCATCCCTAGAAATCGGACTGTTGGGTCACGACTTTTTTGGTAATAAAGATGTGACTATTAAGCAAGATGTCATTGAATTTCGATCGCGGTCTTAAAAAGAAGTTAGTGGTTAGTTGTTAGTGGTTAGTTGTTATTTGTTATTGATTACTGGTTATTTGTAGCAACTGCTTTCCTAACAACTACCAACTGCTTTCGGGTCAACTAACAACTAATATCATGTCCGAGCGATCGCGCATCATACATAGTCGGGGCGGGTTTTTGAGATTGTCGGTTTTTGGCGACTATTGCTGGTGAACCCGCCCCTACAGGAATCACGGTCAATCGACCGAATATGATATAACAACTGTCAACTGTCAACTGTCAACTGCCAACTGCCAACTCCCAACTGACAACTGACTTCATTTCAAAAACTCAATCAACTGCTGCAACTTCAACCAAGATTCACCGCTCAATAAAATGTCCTTAGCCAGAGAAACTCCTGCGGCGTGAGAACCCATAGGAATTACACCTCCCACCTGAAAAGCCAAAGAGGCATTCAAAGCTACAACATCCATTTGTGCGGGCGTACCTTTGCCTTGCAAAATGTTCCGCAAAATCTTGGCGTTTTCCTCAACATTTCCGCCTTTTAACGAGCCGATCGCACTTGGTGTCAATCCTACCTTTTGGGGGTCTAAAGTAGTGAGTTCGACTTTGCCATCAGACAAAACCGCCAAATCAGTCACATCTCCCAACCCCGCCTCGTCCAATTTTTCTCTGCCGTGAACGACTACAGCTAACTCAGTCCCCAACTCGCCCAAAGCTTGAGCAATAGTTGATACCAGACTAGAATCGAACACCCCGATTATCTGCCCTGTAGGGCGCATAGGATTGACAAGGGGCCCTAATAGGTTAAAAATAGTCCGCACCTTCAAAGTGCGCCGGAGCGACGCTACAGCCTTAAGCGCGGGATGCCACCCAGGCGCAAATAAAAAGGTGATGCCCACCGAGTCTACCGCAGCTTTTACCTTCGCGGGATCGGCGTTGAGGTTGACTCCCAGTGATTCCAACACGTCAGCAGAACCCACTTTGCTCGATGCGGAGCGATTTCCGTGTTTCGCGACTCGAAGTTTGCCCGCGGCGGCCACAAAGGCTACAGCAGTGGAAATGTTAAACGTGGAAGCGCCGTCGCCGCCGGTGCCGCAAGTATCAATTAATTTGAGATTGGAGATTGAGGATTTGGGATTGAAAATGCTCTCCGACTCGCCTGCAAGCGACTGAGAATACAATACCTGAGCCATTCCTGCCAATTCTTGGGCACAGATGCCTTTGGCTTGGATGGCCGCTAAAATGGCTCCTGAGAGGATGGGGGGAATAGCTTCTGCTAGCCATCCCTGCATTAAGTCGGCTGCTTGGGCGCGTGAGAGAGATTGTCTGTCTAATAGTTGTTGCAGGAGGGCTGGCCACACAGGAGAATCCGCCGTCTGGGTTGAAGCAGGGGATAACTCTGGCGTTGCTAGTAGAGAAGAATCTGTCATTTATTAGTTTCTAGTCAAATTTAGCCCGATCGAGCTTTGTAACCAAACCGAGAATCATCGGGATTTTACCAGACTTGCCGACCACATTTTGCGCGATCGGGCCCTGATTTTTGCCCAAATGCCAGCACCGCTAGAGAATTTTTCCGCCCGCAATAGCAGAATATGAATTTTTTGATACAACAATTACCCTATTGTTGTGCCAACTTTACATAGAAACCCCAGATCGTACAACTGCTAGCAGTCTGGTGTATTATCTATCAGCAAGAATACTTAACAGTAACTCTGAGCAGCCAAAGACCGATAAAAGTTTCCGACAGGAGTTGTGGAGAGGAAAAAATTTTAGACATTAGGAGAGTCCCAGATTCATCTGTGGAGTCAACTTTAATCTCAAATCTCAAATCTCAAATCTCAAATCTCAAATCTCCTGACAGCAAGGACAGCGAGCATTTAGCTCTTGCAGGCGGGTTAGTTGCCTAGGGTAAGAGTAGATCGCACTCTCACCCAAATCCTAAAAATAGAGTCTTGCGGTTGTAGAAGTCGCTGCCTTTTATTATTGTAACAACATCCTTGCTACTAACTTATTTCAGGGTATTAAACTGCTAATATATTCAGGGAGATTTCAAGGAGCGGGTTTTGATCGAACACCTGCACCGCAGGTCGATCGCTCTGCCAATGCGATCGTGACAGCCAGTCAAGCATCAAATAAATACCCGATCGACTAAACTTTCTGCTGCAACCACTAACAACTAACAGCCCCGTAGGACAGATGAAGAAACACACTCCTCTCCGGCTGCGACACACCATATTTCAGCCTAACTAACGGCTCAAATTTAACAGGCGGTAGACCAAAAATATTCAACTCACACACAAGAGCAGGGTATTCACAAGTGGGAAATCAAAAATTAGGAAATAAAGCTATAGAATGCCTGAATGTCGCGGAGGCACTGCACCAAATGGAAGCAAAATATTATAGTATGTTTGAAAATGCTGTGTCTGGTATTTTTCAAACAACCCAATCCGGTCGCTACATCAGCGCTAACCCAGCTTTGGCTCGCATCTACGGATATAATTCCGCCGAAGAATTAATGGGCTGTTTGACTGATATCAGCGATCAGCTTTACGTCAATCCCGATCGGCGCGATCAGTTTGTTTATGCTTTGCAAGAACAGGGCATCGTATCGGATTTTGAGTCGCAGATTTATCGGCGAGACGGAACAATAATTTGGATCGCTGAGAATGCGCGGGCTGTCTGCGATGAAGCGGGTAAATTGCTGTACTACGAAGGTTTTGTAGAAGATATCACCCAGCGCAAGCAAGCAGAATCTGCACTTCGAGAAAGCGAAGAACGCCTGCGCTTAATAATTGAAGGGGTTAAGGATTACGCTATATTCATGTTAGATCCTGATGGGTATGTGGCTAGCTGGAATTCTGGTGCCGAACGCATTTTGGGATACAGAACTCATGAAATAGTCGGCAATAATGCGGAGTGTTTTTTCACGAAAGAAGATCTTGAAATTGGCAAGCCCCAAGAAAAATTAATCAGGGCAGTGGCAGAAGGTCGATACGAAAATGAAGGCTGGCGGCTTCGCAAAGACGGATCGCGATTTTGGGCGAATATTATTGTTACTCCTTTGCGCGATGAAAGGGGAAAGTTGCAGGGCTTTTCTCAAGTAATGCAGGATATTACTGACCAAAAGCGGGCGGCTGAGGAAAAGATGCAGTTGATTGCTTCTTTGCAGGCATCGGAAAAAAAGTTTCGCACTTTGTACGAATCGACGACTGATGCGGTAATGCTGCTAGACGAAGAGGGTTTTTTGGATTGCAATCCGGCTACTTTAAAGTTATTTGGATGCAGCACTGAGTCGGAGTTTTGTGGCAAGCATCCTTCGGAGTTCAGCCCGCCGTTGCAACCGGACGGACAAGATTCTAGGAGTCTTTCTCAAGAGCGAATTAATACGGCTATGCGATCGGGAAATTGCCGCTTTGACTGGCGGCACTGCCGTTTGGATGGTTCTGAGTTTCCGGCGGAAGTGCTGCTAACTTCTATGGATATCGGCGGCAAAATAGGGCTGCAAGCCGTGGTGCGCGATATCACTTATCGGGTGCAGGCTGAGGAAGCGCTGAAGCAGGCTAATGAGGTATTGGAATGGCGGGTTAAAGAGCGGACAAGTCAGTTGGAAGAGGCTATTAAAAAGTTGAGTTTATCGGAAGAAAAGTTTTCTAAGGCTTTTCGCTCTAGTCCAGATCCGATGATTATTACTACTTTTGCTGAGGGTCGTTTTATTGAAGTTAATGATAGTTTCTTGTCGATGACTGGTTACGATTTAGAAGAAACGACCTGGAATACAGTACCGGGGTTAAATATTTGGGTAAGTCCTGAAGACCGACTTAATTTTAGACAAATTTTGCACGAACAAGGTGTTGTTCGCAATCAGGAATGCGAGTTTCGGATGAAGTCGGGATCGGTGGTGGTGTGTTTGCTGTCAGCAGAGTTGATTAATTTGGACGGCGAACTCTGTATGCTGGCGGTGATGACGGATATTACCGATCGCAAACACGCCGAAGAAGCCCTACGGGAAAGCCAGCGGGCCTTGGCGACGCTGATGAGCAATTTGCCGGGAATGGCCTACCGTTTTCGCAACGATGCCGATCGCAGTATGGAGTTTGTCAGCGAAGGTTGCTATCAGTTAGCCGGCTATTCTCCTGAAGAATTTATCGGCACTCGGGAAGTTTCTATATCGGAATTGACTCACCCGGACGATCGCGAGAATTTGTGGAATGCCGTGCAAGTTGCCTTACAAGAAAATCGACCCTATCAGCTAAATTACCGAATTACTTCTAAAAATGGCGAATTAAAATGGGTTTGGGAGCAAGGTTTGGGTGTGTTTTCCGACTCTGGAGAATTGATAGCTTTGGAAGGGTTAATTACTGATATTTCCGAGCAGAAACGCAGTGAAGAAGCTTTGCGGCGATCGCAAACAGAGTTAACCCAACAAAAACTTCAACTCGAAAATACTTTGCACGAATTACAGCAAACTCAAGCGGTATTGATTCACACTGAGAAAATGTCTACTCTCGGTCAAATGGTAGCTGGTGTTGCTCACGAAATTAACAATCCTGTTAGCAGCGTGTGCGGCAATCTCGTCCACGTCGGCCACTACACGGAAGATTTGCTGAATTTGATCGATATGTACCAGAAGCACTGCCCACAGCCACCGGCAGAAATTCAAGATAAAATTAAGGATATCGAATTAGAGTTTCTGCTAGAAGATTTGCCGAAAGCGATGTCTTCGATGCAGGTTGGGGCCGATCGCATTCGGGAAATCGTGCGATCGCTCAGAAATTTCTCTCGCAAAGACGATTCTCAAATGAGCAAAGTTAACCTGCACGAAGGGATTGAAGGAACGTTGCTGATTCTGCAAACCCGTTTGAAAGCCAGAGGCAACTATCCCGAAATTGCGGTAATTAAGGACTATGGAAATTTGCCTTTGGTTGAGTGTTATGCTGGGAAAATCAATCAGGTATTTATGAATTTGATCGGAAATGCGATCGACGCGATCGAGGAATACAACGAAGGGCGTTCAGTTGCCGAAGTCAAAGCTAACCGCAGCAAGATTAAAATTAGGACTGAAGTCCAAAACTCCAATGCTGTAATTAGGATTTCTGACAACGGCCCCGGTATGCCAGAAGAAGTTTCCCAGCAGTTATTCGAGGCTTTTTTTACCACCAAACCCGCCGACAAAGGCACCGGTTTAGGCTTGTCTATTTCCTACAAAGTTGTCCAAGAACACGGTGGCAAACTGACTTGCGTGTCTGCACTCGGCCACGGAGCCGAGTTTATCATAGAATTGCCGATCGAACAACCGTAGTCAGTAGTCATTAGTCAGTAGTCATTAGTCATTAATCAATAGTCAGTAGTCAGTAGTCAGTAGTCA
>NZ_JAUBPT010000007.1:73017-96496 GCF_036700905.1 Microcoleus sp. S13_C3
AACTGACAACTGACAACTGACAACTGACAACTGTCAACTGTCAACTGTCAACTGTCAACTGTCAACTGTCAACTAACAACCGTAGTCAGTAGTCATTAGTCAGTAGTCATTAGTCATTAATCAATAGTCAGTAGTCAGTAGTCAGTAGTCATTAATCATTAATCATTAATCATTAATCATTAATCATTAATCATTAATCATTAATCATTAATCATTAGTCAGCAGTCAGTAGTCATTAATCATTAATCATTAATCATTAGTCAGCAGTCAGTAGTCCTTGGTTATTACTAAAAATCACCAACTAACAACTGACAACTGTCAACTACCAACTGACAACTGACAACTGACAACTGACAACTGTCAACTGTCAACTGTCAACTGTCAACTGTCAACTGTCAACTAACTATTGACACCTTTCCCAATAAATTCGAGCCACCTTATCCCCCGGATTTTGCCCCAAACAAGCCGCAAAAAGTCCCGCAGCTTCCCTAAAACTATTCATATTGTACAAAGACAAAGCCTCAGTAAATAGTTGCAGAGTCGCTAACTTCCCCGCTTTAACTTCCGGCAAATCCGCATCAAAAACTTCATAAACAGTCACCCATTCAGACTTACCCTTAACCTGAACTTTATCAATTACCCGAATTGCATAATCAGCAGGATTTGTCAAGCGATCGAAAGTCTGCTGAGTAATTAACAGCGACACCCCGTAATTCTTCGTCAAACTTTCAATGCGAGAAGCCAAATTAACCGCATCGCTAATCACAGTACCGTCCATCCGGCTTTTTCCGCCCACTATACCCAAAATCAAAGAACCAGTATTGATTCCCACCCCAATCTGAACCGGCACATAACCCAAAGAAGCGCGCTCTCGATTGTATTCAGCAAGAGTATGCAGCATAGCAATTCCGGCTTTCACAGCATCATCCGCCCCCTCACTAAACAAAGCCATAATTGCATCGCCAATATACTTATCAATAAACCCCTGATTTTCCACAATCAGCGGTTCCATTCGACTCAGATAAGAATTGATAAATTTGAAATTCTCTTCCGGTGTCATCTTTTCCGAGAGAGTAGTGAAATCGCGGATGTCAGAAAACAAAACTGACATTTCCAACTCCACCGCTTCTCCCAATTTAATATCAACAATACTATCACATCCCAAAAAAGCTAAAAACTCATTGGGTACAAAGCGACTTGTCGCCTCCGCAATTTCTAATTCTGCATCCAGTGAAAGTTCCAAATTGCAATTGACCTCAAAGAGATCCTCAATGAACTTTTTGCGTTCGGCCTCAGCTTCTTGGCGTTCCGTGATATCTTGAAAAGTGTTGATAGCATAAACAATATTTCCTTGTTGATCGTAGATGGGAGTAGCGAAGATTTCTAGGGGAATAATCTTATCCCCTTGATGAACTTCTGCATCGTCAGCCCTAGCACTTTCCCCCTTCAAGGCGCGCACGATGGGCAAATTCTCCGTAGGATACTTTTGATTGGTGCCTGCTTGATAGAGTTGATAAACCTCGGACAATTGCTTGGAACTGCTATCCGGTACAACTCCTTTACCCAATATCTCTTTTGCTTTCCGATTGATGTAGTAAGGTTCTCCGGCCGCATCCAGGACACCCACACCAATCGGCATTGCTTCCAAAAACTGTGTCAACCGATTTTCATCTTCGTGTAGTTTAGCAATGAGTACGGTTTGCTGGCTGTTTAACTCG
This sequence comes from Microcoleus sp. S13_C3, assembly GCF_036700905.1. NCBI lineage: Bacteria > Bacillati > Cyanobacteriota > Cyanophyceae > Oscillatoriales > Microcoleaceae > Microcoleus > Microcoleus sp. S13_C3. The sequence continues at coordinate 74,736 of NZ_JAUBPT010000007.1, forward strand.
GCAAACTCCTGATTTATTTGCTGGAGTTGGGCATTTTGTTCTGTCAGTTGTTTATCTTGAAGATAACTATTTAGCGCTTCTCTAATTGTCAATTTCAAGTCTTCAGATTGCCAAGGTTTGGTAATATAACGATATAAGTTTGCAGAGTTGATAGCATTGGCGATCGCCCCAATATCTGCTTGTCCTGTCAGCATAATTTTTATAGTTTTAGGCGAAATTATATGAGCCTGTTTCAACAGCTCATCTCCCTTCATATCAGGCATAATGTGGTCGGAAATAATTAAAGAAATTTCATCCCCCTCCTCTAGCAATTCTTCAATTAACTCTAATGCCTCTTGCCCACCTTCAGCAATTTCGATTATATAATCATTGCCAACAGCCTCTTGCAGTTCTGCTTTGAGGCTCCTGAGTACAGTTTTCTCATCATCAACACAGATAATTACCTGTTGGCTCATAGTTTAGATAAACCCGATTTAATAGTTTCTAGCAAATCGGATTCCAACCAAGGTTTAGATAAGCAACAATGAAGGTTGGCTAGTTTTTTTGCTCTTTCAATGGCTACTTCATCCGCTTGACCCGTCAGCAGAATTTTAATAACATGCGGGTATTCCTTGTGAATGCGGATTAGTAGCTCATCTCCCTTAATACCGGGCATTAACCAATCCGAAATAATCAGAATCACGTGGGTGTGTTCGTCAGAAAGTTCGCTGATTACATCTAAAGCCTCCTCAGCATCTTCGGCTGCTTCGTAGGTGTAGGCATTGCCAAATTCTGCTGCTAGCTGCGTCCGGAGACTGTCTAATACCATTCTCTCATCGTCAACGCACAAAATAACTGGTTTAGACATCTATTTTTTATCCTTTTTAATTGTTATTAGTAGCAAAGGTAGTCAAAGTAGTAAAGTGTATTAGTAGGCCCCATCTTATCTTAAGATGTCACAAGTCAACGGCTCGCCAAATCCTCTCCCCCTCCCCAGTCGCCGAAACCAACCAACTTATCTGCGTAGCACCTTAGCTGAGCATAACGCATCGTACTGCTGTTTTACATCTGTTTCCTGTTGAATCTGAGATATTGCACCATTCTCAATTAGCCGTAGGGGCGGGTTCGCCAACAGCCTTAAAGCTTGCAAATAGGTTCTATAAACCCGCCCGACCCCACGAAAAATCCTCTTATTGATATTGCTGCAAGATGTCAGTTGAATCGGAGTTAGGGGCCTCAAAACGTTTTATCTTTTGAAATCAATCCTCTCTATGGGGTAGATGGCAGCTTACGCGGAACCAAGTAAAACCCGACCTACTTACTGCTTTACATCGTTTGCGAACTCCTTGACCTGCTTATACAGCGATAATTGGCAGGAAAACATTAAATGTAGTTTTGCCCGGAATTGATTCGACTTCTATTTTTCCCTGATGCTTGTCAACAATCTTCTTCACAATATCTAGTCCCAATCCGCTGCCTTCTCCTGCGGGCTTAGTAGTAAAAAACGGGTCAAATATTTTCCCTTTTATTTCTTCTGGTATCCCCTGGCCGCTGTCGCTAATGCTAATCTTAGCCTGGTCATCTTGAGCCGTTAACTCAATTGTTAACGTGCCTCGATAATCCATTGCTTGCAAAGCATTGTGAATTAAATTCGTCCAAACTTGATTTAGTTCGTCTGGATAGCACAGTATCGGCGGGATTTCGGCATAGTTTTTGATGACCTCAACTCCCTGTTTGAGGAGATTTTGATACAGGGTTAAGATTGTTTCAATACCTTCTGTAATACTGGCTGCTGTTTTTGCGCCAGACTGTTCGTAGCGGGCATAAGTTTTCAAGGCAAAAACTACTTTTGATGCTCTATCTGTAGCTGTGTTGATAGTAGCAATACCTCTTTTTAATTCAGAAATTTTGTATGCTATTTCTAGGAGATGTAAACTATCATATCTTTGCAACAAAGGGACAAAGGTATCAATTTCATTATAAACGCCCATGATCGTTAGGCGATCGGCTACGGTATCGGCACTGTCAATTCCTAATTCTTCCAATTGGCTTCTCAAAGCTCTCTTCAATTTGCGTTCTTCTTTGGTTGATAAGCTTGCTTCTTGTTGGAGGGAACGCTGAAGTAAACTCAAGAAATTCTGTGCTTCTTCTGGGGAGAGAGATTGAAAAAGTGCGGGCAACTGTTCTAAAGTTTGATTCAAGAATTTAGAAACATTTCCTGCCGACGAGCGAATTGCACCCAGGGGAGTGTTAACTTCGTGGGCAACTCCGGCCACAAGTTGTCCTAAAGCTGCCATTTTTTCTGATTGAATCAATCCTTCTTGGGTAGCTTCGAGATTGCTTAAAGCTTGCGATAATTCTTGGGTGCGTTCTTCTACTTTTGCTTCTAAGTTGGCATAGAGTTGGGCATTTTCTATGGAGATGGCAGCTTGGGATGCTAAGATATTTAAGACTGCCAACCGATCGGGAGTAAAGGCATTTGTAACGAGAGTATTTTCTAAGTAAAGAATGGCGATCGCCTTTCCTTGATGTTGAATCGGCAGACACAAAACCGACTTTGGTTGATGCTGGATGATATAAGAGTCAGCAGCAAAGGTAGCCTCAGTCGTCGCATCATTAATTACCAAAGTTTCTTGGGTGCGCGAGACATAGTTAATAATCGCGAGCGGAATTTCGTTAGAGTCAACAACGGGAGTTGAGTGCAGGTTGCACGATTTACCGATCGCACATTGAGCCGCGACGAAGAAAGAATCTCTTTCTCTCAAAATCATAGCTCCTTTTTCTGCTCCCGCATTCTCAATCATCACTTGCATCAAAGTGGAGAGCAACTTATCGATGTTGATTTCTCCTGAAAGTGATTGAGATGCTTTGATTACTGTTGCCAAGTCCAGAACTTGTGAAACACCTGAACTGGTACTGGCCACAGTTTCCGTCATCATTTTGGCAAGTGTCTGACCTCTTTTTAAGCTCATTTCAGGGTAAAAAATAGGCGCAAGTAATTGGAGATAGCGCTTTTCTAAATCCTCAACTTTTGCCTGGGCGCCCCAGCGTGCATAGGCGTAGTAAGCATCAGTTAGGTAGACTTGGGCAATTTTTTCTTTTCCCCAGGCTAAATAGAATTTGGCTGCCAGCTCATTGCTAAGTGCTTCTTCGTTAATGTACTGATTTTCTTTAGCGAGTTTAATGGCGCGATCGTAATAATCCATCGCCTCCATATTTTGACCTAAAACTCGATGTCGTTCTGCTTCCACTAAATACCATTTATGCAAATAATTCATGGGAGCATTTTGCGCCCACTGATGCAGCGTGCTTTGATGGGTTTCCACCAGGGCAAGAATGGAAGCTTGCTCGGTTTCTGGCTGTGTGGGAAAAAGTGCCAGGTGGGTGAGGGCGGCATAAAAATGGAAAAGGGGAACAAAAATCGATCCCGATACTCCCATCAAATACTGTTTGACTTGGGTAATGTGGTCTAGGGCAGCCGTGTAATTGCCATAGCAGTAAGCAAGCAGCAGTTTGAAGATGTAGGCACAGGCGATCGCCGTAAATTCATTATCCTGATAGTGCTTGGGAATCATCACCGTTTCATCGTAGGCAGAGCCTATTAACAAATCCGGCCGCATATGGGTTTCCCTCAAGTTTTGCACCGTCTGCTGAACCATATCCAAATAAATCTGAGCAGAATATTGTTTCAACTGCGCCATAACAGCCCTGTAACCTGCTATTTCTGGTTCCCAAGTGTCTAGTTCTACCCCAGCGAATAAATGCGTATAAAAATAAATATATATGTTGTAGCCAGCGTCTACAAAGTCGCCAGTTTCCATGCCAGCCGTAAAGCCATCTTTCAGCGTCGGTATTGTTGCCAAAAGAGATTCTTGGCGATGCTGAATCCAGCCACCAAACAAAAGTAGAACTGTGGACTTGAGTTCCCGTACATTGAACCTATCGAGCAATGAGAGTGCCAATTGCCCAAAGCCATAGCCCGTTTCCACCTCTTGTAAAAAGGCACACAACACCATCCCGTGCATCGCATAACCCACCGTAGATGCGGGTGCATTCCCAAAGGAAAGCGATAAACTCACCATCGTGGAGCTCAGCAGGGGCAGCAAACCGGGCATTCCCTGGAAAATGGGTGGAAACAACATACCAGACAGTTGCATAGCTGCCTGAGTCTGTGGATTTGTCATCACAGGTAGGTCAACCAATTCCTCAATCTTTCTGCCGCCGAGGGGGCCGGCAAGGGCTTGTAGCGCTTTGCCAATCAAGGCTTCATCAGGTTCGGCAGGGAGTTCAATTCCCAATTGTAAGAGTGCCTCTCTTGCTACGGCGATCGTTTCTAACACCTTGCTCTGGGCTGTCTGAGCGGCAATTTTAATTTCGTAAATTTTAACTCTATCTAAAATTGTTTGGGCTTCTTGCAAAACCAGTCCTGCCATCTGTTCCATAGCATCAAAGTCAGCATTCAAATAGGCAGCTTCAGCGGCAGCAATATAGAGATTCAGGGTCAATTCATACTGAAGAAGCCAGCAGTTTGCCCTCAAGAGTTCAATCCCTGTTTGCAGATAGATATTTGCCGCAGCATAAGCAGTTGAAGCTTTAGCTTTACGTCCGGCAATTAAATTTAATTGAGCTAGTCGATCTCGCTCAGTCTGATACTCAATTAACTCCACCCCCATATTCAACTGGTTGACAATATCAAAAACTTTATCTTGTATTTCTGCTTCCGTAGGGGCGGTGCCCCCGTGCCCGCCCTTCCTCAATAGCAGTTGCCCAATTTCGAGATGGGTTGACTGTTTCTGGGATTCGGGAATCAGAAAATAGGCTGCTTGCTGCACTCGGTCATGTAAAAACTTGTAGGGAACCGATAACTCCGACGCTTGTGCAACTTCAACTGCTTCCGAGTCCTGAAAAAACTTGTAAACTTCAGTAATCGGAATAACTAATCCTTCTTGCAACGCTTTCCACAAATGGGCCGCTGTCTCACTCTGAGATTTTTTATGAACAATTGCCAGGGTTGCTAAGTCAAATTGGTTGCCAATACAAGCTGCAAGTTTCAGAACATTCTGGGTATCTATGGGCAATTTTTGCAACTGAATCGCCATAAACTCGACCACATCATCCGTAAAAGCTAGCGTCCTAACTTGGGAAATATCGCATTGCCAACCCCCGCTTGCTTCCCTTCGCCAAGGGGGGGGTGGGGGGGTAAAATCAAACTTAATTAACCCATCTTTATGAAGAAAATTGAGAAATTGAGTAGCAAAAAAAGGATTCCCTTTGGTTTTGGTAAAAATTAGTTCGGTCAGAGGAATCGCCCTTTCTGGTGGACAGGAAAGAGTATCGGCAATCAGGCAATTCAGGGAAGTTTTTTCGAGGGGTGCTAAAGTAATTTGGTTGACTGTTGCCGAGTTTTTGCGAATCTCATCCAAGCTCAGGATCAGTGGGTGTGCTGGAAAAACTTCATTATCCCGATACGCTCCCATTAACAACAAATAGCGGGTATTTGTCTCGCTCATTAACAATTGCATTAGCTTCAATGAAGCTGAGTCTGCCCACTGCAAATCATCCAAAAAAATTACTAAAGGATGCTCTTTTGTCGCTAAGACTCGGATGAAATTTTGCAATAATAGATTGAAGCGATTTTGAGCGGCAGTTCCCTCTAGTTCTGGCACTTCTGGCTGCTTGCCAATTAGTCGTTCTAATTCGGGGATGACATCGATAATGACTCGAGCATTCTCACCCAACGCCTCTAATATTTTGACCTGCAATTTCTGCACCTCGGCAGCACTTTCGGTAAGTAATTGTCGGATTAAATTCTGGAATGCTTGCACCCATGCCCAGAAGGGTATATCGCGCTTGAATTGGTCGAATTTACCTTTAATGAAGTAACCCCGTTGGCGGACAATGGGTTTGTGAACTTCGTTGACGACGGCAGTTTTACCAATGCCGGAAAAGCCCGCCACCAGCATGATTTCGCAAGTGCCTTCGCTGACGCGATCGAATGCTTCTAGTAGCGCCTTAATTTCAGTTTCTCTACCGTAGAGTTTTTCGGGAATGACGAAGCGATCGCAAATATCCCTATTCGCCAAGGCAAACTGGCTAATCTTCCCATTCTCTTGCCATTGCTGCCAGCAATTTTCTAAGTCGTACCGCAGTCCAAAAGCACTTTGATAGCGCGATTCGGGAGTTTTTACCATCATTTTCATAATGATGTTATTCAACACTGCCGGGATAGCTGGAATCAGATCGATCGGGGGTATTGGCATCTTAGCAATATGGCAGTGAACTAGTTCCATCGGATCGGTAGAGTTAAAGGGTAATTTCCCTGTTAGCAGTTGGTAAAATGTGACTCCTAATGAGTAAAAATCCGTGCGATAGTCAATCCCTCGATTCATCCTTCCGGTTTGTTCCGGGGACATATAAGCTAGTGTTCCTTCTAAGACGTTTGGATTTTGGATTTGTTGGTTTTCTCTGGGTAAAAAAGAGGAAATGCTGAAATCAATTAATTTAACTTCTTTAGTTTGAGGGTGAATGATAATATTCTGGGGCTTGATATCTTTGTGAATAATTCGGTTGTGATATAGTCCTTCTATGGTTTGGACAATCTGAATCGCGATGGGCATAAATTCATCGAGCGGTAGGGGCGAAGTATGGGGGGAGGAAACCTCAGAATTACTTAATCGGCGATCGCCCAAATTCTTCGCTTCAGCATTAGCAGTATACTCAGCAAGGGAAACACCGCCCACATCCTCCATTACCAGAGCAAAAGCATTGCGGTAGTTTAAGAGTGCAATGGGTTTGACAATTCCCGGAAGATCAAGATTTTTGGTAATGGTGTACTGATTCCGCAACTGCACCAGTTCGCTAACAGTGGGATACTCGCTCAATAGCAGTTTGATAATTACTTTTTGGTTTGAGTCAGAAAGTCCTCGATAAACCTGTGTTCTAGAGCCATTGTAGATTTTCTCAATGGTGCGATAGCCGGGAATTGTTAACAAATTATCAGTCATTCGATTTTAGATTTTAGATTTTAGATTTTAGATTTTAGAGGCCACCCCACGGATAAAATCGGGCGCGTGAGGATTTTAGATTTTAGATTTTGGATTGATTCCACGGATAAATCACGTGGCGGGTACCATCAAGAAATTCGCTTGTCATGCCCAAGAGGTTAAATAAAGATTCTATATAGCAATCCTAAATGAATTGTGTAATTGTTGTAGGGGCTCTCCCCACGCCCGGTTGCCCCGATCCGTCGGGGTAGGCACGGGGAGTAGGGGTAGCACTACCCCTACATATTTGTACAACTGATGCGAGGATTGCTATAGATGCTACCGGAGCCTGAAAATTATAAATTTGGGAAGAGACTAAGACAACTCTATTACTTAGCTCGTTTTCCTAACAAGTGATACACATTGTTCAGCCTGCACTAGCTGAAATTTTTAATCGGAAATTCTTGGTTTTTCAAATTTTATATAATCGCGCTGGAATTAGCTAAGTTTTTCACGGTTATTTTAAGATTTCCGACAAGGGCTAAATGATAATCGGTGAAAAGCCGATCGCCCGCAACGTTCCAAAGCTAACTTATGTTTAGCAGTACCATATCCTTTGTTATTTGTCAAGTCGTATTCAGGATACTTAACAGCCAAACGTACTATTAATTCATCGCGCCAAACTTTCGCCACAATACTAGCAGCCGCAATCTGAATCGATCGCGCATCACCCTTGATCATCGTCTCTTGCTCGATCGCCAAATTGGGAATCCTTTGATTCCCATCAACCAAACACAAATCCGGCGTCACCTTCAACTTCAAAATCGCCCGTTTCATCGCCAACAAAGAAGCCTGCAAAATATTGAGGCGATCGATCTCCCGCACCGAAGCCGCACCAATTTGACAGTCAACAGCCACAGCCCGGATTTTCACAGCTAACCGACTCCGGGCTGCGGCACTCAACTGCTTGCTGTCGCGCACCCCGCAACTTGCTAATTCATCGAGAACTTCGTCGGGCAAAATGCAGGCTGCTGCCACCACCGGCCCGAACAAAGCCCCTCGTCCGACTTCATCTACACCCGCAATTACCAGAGCGTTCGAGGGAGAGGGGGAAAGGGGAAGATGGAAAGATGGGAAGAGAGTAAAAATTTCTACTTCTTCCTTCTTCCCTCGAACCTCTGACTTCTTCCTTCTTCCCTCTGACTTCATATCACTCATCCACAACGGCTGACGAGCGGCGGCGGCGGCGACGGTTGATAGCAGGCTCCTCGGGTTCGCTGGGCTCGCTGGGTTGACTGGGTTCGATCGGCTCATAGGATTCGATCGGCTCATAGGATTCGATCGGCTCATAGGATTTGATCGGCTCATTAGATTCGATCGGCTCATTAGATTCGATCGGCTCATAGGATTCGCCCATCACATCGCTGGGTTCCTCAATCCGATCAAAATCATCAGTTTCGTCGATCGAACTGTCGCCATAAATTTGGACATCATCATCCTCATCATCATCCTCAGAAAAAACAGGCTCAACTACCGACCTTTCTGGATAATAATCCCGTTCCTCATCCTCAACATTCTGTGGAGGCGTAGTCGCTTCAAATTCAAATTCGAGCTGCTCGAAAGGCGGCTTGTTCGGGGCCGAACCCGGAAGAGTCACCGAAACGATCGCATTCTTAGGATTTTTCACACTGCGATCGGTAAGCACCAAAGGAGACACCCCCATCAGAGCATAAACATCCTGCTCCTCCGCCGTCATTTCCACCGAAATCACCTCTGGAGGCTCCACCATCGGCTTCATCAACTCAGACTTAGCCGGACGCACACGCTCGAAATCCTCGCGCCTGCCCACAGTCGCCATATTAACCAGCCCGAAGCCCTCCGAAGCCGCCCGGATGCCGGGGGGTGCTAGATACTCAGAGCGCGTATCCGCGACGGGCGCGCTCGAAGTATTCGGCAGCCGCAACTTGCTGCGTACCGGTTCCTCCTCCGCCGGGAGAGCAAAAGGCTCTTCGCCAATCCGGCGGCGGCGGCGTCGTCTAGTTCCGTTCCCCAAATCCTGATAGCTGGGATGGTTGAGCAAGTCCAAAGGCGATGCGTTGCTGCCGGTCTCAAAATCCAAACTTTCGCTTTGAGGTTCCCAAGCAGCCCGAGCAGGTTCGGGGGGGCGTTCTTCCCGCACTGGGACAGGATTTGCAGCCGCCACAGGCGTCAAGCTGCGGCGTTCCAACCCTTCGGGCAAATTCAATAAAACGCGGTTCGACGTAGCAACAGTGCGATCGGCCGATTCCCGCACCGCTGCGGCGAAGTCTTCTTCCCCTGGCAAGCGCACCAGATGACCCAACCCGCTGCAAGTAGGGCAACTGTGGCCGAACAACTCGTAAATATTTTGACCTTGGCGCTTGCGAGTCAGTTCTACCAGCCCCAATTCCGACAGTTGAGCGATTTGTGGTCGAGCTTTGTCAGCTTTGAGAGCTTTATTGAAATGTTCCAGCACCTGCAACTGATCGCGGCGGGATTCCATGTCAATAAAGTCAACAATAATCACCCCAGCAATATTGCGTAACCGCAGTTGTCTAGCAATTTCCGTGGCTGCTTCGCAATTTGTCCAGAGTACCGTTTCCCGAGCCGTCGCCGATCGAGTAAACGAGCCAGAGTTGACATCAATCACCGTCAGCGCCTCAGTCGGCTCGATAATCACATAACCACCCGAAGGCAAATCAACCCTTGGTCTGAGGGCTTCTCGAATCGCAGCGTTAACCCGGAAAAATTCTAAAATCGAGGCGCGCTCTCGGTGGTGGTCGATCAAAACTCCCGCAGGAAGTTTACCACCGTTCCAGCTCATCAACTGCTGCTTCACCCGCTTAATTCCATTTTGCGAGTCCACCACAATCCGATTCACGTCACCGCTGAACATATCTCGCAGCACCCGCTGGATAAAATCGTCATCCCGGTTGAGCAGTGCCGGCGCCCGCGAAGTACCGCCTTCGAGTTGAACAGCTTCCCACTGTTTTTGGAGCACTTCCAAATCTTCCATGATGGCTTCTTCAGTCATCCCTTCAGCTTCAGTGCGTACCAGCAGCCCCATCCCGGCCGGTTTCACCAAAATAGCCAGGGCTCTGAGGCGGTTGCGCTCGGCTTCCGACTTGATCCGCCGCGAGAGATTGACTCCCCTGCCGTAGGGCATCAGTACCAAATAGCGGCCCGGCAGGGTAATGTTGCCTGTCAGCCGGGGGCCTTTGCTGCCCGTCGGTTCTTTCATTACCTGTACCACCACTTTCTGCTGGGGGGTCAGGAGTTCTGTAATTGCTCCTGCCGAGCGTTTAAGGCGCAGCGGGCCGAGGTCTGTGACGTGCATAAACCCGTTACGTTCTGGATCGCCAATATTGACGAAGGCCGCATCTATCCCAGGGAGTACATTTTCAACAATTCCCAAGTAAATGTCACTGACTTGGTGGCTGCCTGTGGCTACCACAAGTTCTTGGATTTGATCTTCTGAAAATACGGCAGCAATGCGATGCTGCTCTGCTATAACTATCTGCTTTGTCATTCAATTTCCTCAAAAAACTGGCAGCAAGTTAGAGACACTTACGCACTCATAGTGCCTCTGACTTAGACTGTAATTAGTAGTAGCTTGAAGAGTTATTAGCTGTGAGTTGGTGCAGGGTGGAAGGAAAGTTAACTGTTGACCGTTCACTGTTAACTGTTGACTGTTCACTGTTAACTGTTACAGATAAAGTAGTTAAACCCGCCCGTACAGAGTTATGAGTTATGCTCAGCAGATAAATCTGAGAGATAGAAATAAGGAGGCTTTTATCGAGTTAGCAATATTGAGATTTGAGTAGACAATTGCGACATCAATACTCAAAATTCAACACTTACAACTCTTCCTTTGAACGAGCGCGAATAAATTCATTGACACCGTACCAATTTCTTAACACACAACTTAACACTACGAACTGATAACTCCGCTTGCGTGGTGGTAGAGGGCTGGTTTTGAGCGAAAGTAGGTAGGAGTGAAAGCGTAAGGACTTTTGTTGAATTCTTGCGCGATCGCACTCAACATACCCCAGCTTGGCATTCGACTGCAACCTCCGCCCCTGCCAACCCTAAAACCTCGTCAGTCGATTTTAGATTTTAGATTTTAGATTTTAGATTTACTCCACAGATGAATCTGGGAGATTGAAATTTAGTCTAAAATCTAAAATTTTGATTTTCCACGAATTAAGTCGGGGGCTTATCTCCGTTTTTTGACGGGTCAGTCGATTTTAGATTTTAGATTTTAGATTTTAGATTTTAGATTTACTCCACAGATGAATCTGGGACATTGAACTAGAGTCTAAAATCTAAAATTTTTGGTTCTCTCCGACTTAAGTCGGGGGCTTATTTCCGTTTTTTGACGGGTCAGTCGATTTTAGATTTTAGATTTTAGATTTACTCCACAGATGAATCTGGGAGATTGAACTAGAGTCTAAAATCTAAAATTTTTGGTTCTTCACCACTTAAGTCGGGGGCTTATCTGCGTTTTTTGACGGGTCAGTCGATTTTAGATTTTAGATTTTAGATTTTAGATTTACTCCACAGATAAATCTGGGAGCTGGAACTTTAATCTAAAATCTAAAATTTTTGGTTCTCCACGACTTAAGTCGGGGGCTTATCTCCGTTTTTTGACCCGCCAAAAACATCTATTGTTGAATACCCGCTCTGCGGTTTGAACCGTGAGATTTTTGAATAAGCCGACCACCGACAACCAGTCGATCGATCGAAATTAATCGCTAAATTTGGTTCAGACCCCGCTCCTGCAGGTTTGGCGCTAGATTTAGCCCGTGAATGTACAACAAAAAGGCTTGAAGTCTTGAACAGAAGCAAATTGCACCCAGCCCGCGTTGCTGGTTGACGAGGGCGGCGAGCGACTAAAGCGCTCGAGCCACCGCGGCTTCCATAACAAGCGATTATAGCGTGAAACGACACATCCCGATCGAGAGCCGAAGGTAAAAAATTCCACCACGGCTTCCCTATCTTAACCATAACCTAGGATTAGCTGACTACGCTCAACCTGCAGAATCTGAATTTCCTGCTGGCTAACTTGTTCGAGCATGAAAACAATATGTTCTGGCTTTAGCAAGTTGCCATCGCTGCGACAACTGCCGGTAAAGCGCAAGACGGCTCTACCTTCGGATGTACCACTCCTAGCAGAGGTGCTGCTGTCTGGTTTGTGATCTACAAGTTCTAGTTTGTGCAGTCGATCGCGCAAATTGACATCCTGCGTCTTTCCAGACTTAGTAGTATGCACCCGCCAAAAAGCCTCGGTTTCGGCGATCGTCTTGACCCAAGCTTCCCAGTTGGCATCAGGAGCCACGGAGACAGGAGCAGCATTTTCCCCGCCTAATTGGCCATTTTCTGTCAACGAGCCTGCGGAAGCCACAGTAATCACGTACTCCGCTGCTTCTAACAACTGACTGGCAGAAGGAGCCTTGAGATCGATCGACTCAACCTTGTAAATCGGAATATTTTCCGGCAGCTTCGCGGCCAACTTTTCCCGAAAACTCTCAATATCGATCGACTCAGTGAGCTCAAAGTCGGCAATTTCCCCAGTGCTGGTAACACCCAGAGGCAGAGCATTTGCCAGAGAAATCCGAGGGTTCGGGTGAAACCCGCCGGTAAACGAAATCGGCAAATCGGCTCTGCGGACTACTCGATCGAACAATCGGATCAAATCCAAATGACCAACCAAAGCCATATCGCCCACCTTCCCGAACCAAACCCGCAAACGCTGTTTCCGCTCCGTATTCGGGACAAACTCCCCAGCAAACTCAGGAATTGGCAGCGCATCCACAACCACATTGTGTCCGAAATCAGTGCCACAAACCCCACAGCGCGAACACCCTTCAAAGGAACAGTCGGGAACCGTCGCTGCTTCCAAAGCCTTTTGCAAGTCAATTTTCAGCCAGTTTTTGTCGATTCCCGTATCTAAATGATCCCAAGGCAAAGGTTGATCCAGTAGGGGCGGTGCCCCCGTGCCCGCCCCCGCTGGTAGGGGCGGTGCCCCCGTGCCCGCCCCCGCTGGTAGGGGCGGTGCCCCCGTGCCCGCCCCCGCCGTCAAATTCATCCGTGTATCCGTGTCCGCATCCGTGTCGTGCTCCTCTTCCTTCTCAAAAAGATTCCACTCACCGCTTTCGACTTGGCGGTATTTCCAGGTAAGGCCCGACTCATCTATCGCCTGAGTCCAAGCTTTGTAAGCCTGATCCAAGCTTTCCCACCACGCATCCATACCCGCGCCAAGTTCCCAAGCGCGACGGACTACAGCGCCCAAACGTCGATCGCCCCGTCCGACAAAATCCTCCATTGCCGAAATCCGCACATCAGTGTAATTCACCTTGACGCCCCGCATCCCCCGAAACTCTTCCTTCAGGAGTTTTTGCTTGCGGGAAAACTCAGCAGTAGAAACCGAGTGCCACTGAAAAGGAGTGTGAGGCTTAGGCGTAAAATTAGAAATTGTCAAGTTAAAAGTCAGTCCCCGCCTGCCATTTATCCTGCATTCCCTGTGCAGCCAGCGGACTGTTTCGGCGATGCCGAGAACATCAAAATCTGTTTCTCCGGGCAAACCGATCATAAAATACAGCTTGATTTTATCCCAGCCGCGATCGACCGCAGTTTTGACACCCCGAAGCAATTCTTCGTTTGTCAAACCTTTGTTAACGATGTCGCGCATCCGCTGAGTACCAGCTTCCGGGGCAAAAGTCAAACCGCCTTGTCGCGTACCGCCGAGAATGTCGGCAATATTATCGTCAAATCTGTCAACTCGCTGGCTGGGTAGAGACAGAGAGATATTTTTATCTTTCAGGCGATTTTTGATTTCCATCCCGACTGCTGGGAGTGCCAGATAGTCGGAACAACTCAGGGAAAGCAGGGAAAACTCGCTGTGCCCGGTGGCTTGCATCCCCTGTTCGATCGCCTCTACGACTTGCTGCGGTTCGACATCGCGCGCGGGGCGAGTCAGCATTCCCGGCTGACAGAAGCGACACCCGCGGGTGCATCCCCGGCGGATTTCTACTGTCAGTCTGTCGTGTACTGTCTGGACGTAGGGAACCAGCCCGATCGAATAAGCTGGTATCGGAGTCGCCACGCGGCGCAGAATTCGTTCTGGAACTTGCGGGCGGTTGGGATGAACAGAACCGTCGGCCGCCATATCGTAGAATTGCGGGACGTAGACACCGGGAATTTGCGCTAAATCCAGCAGCAATGCTTCTCGGCTCAAATTATTTGTTTTGCCTTCTGCCAAAATCAAGCCAATTTCTGGCAGCAACTCTTCTCCATCTCCCAAAGCGATGAAGTCAAAAAAGTCCGCGTAGGGTTCGGGGTTGGAAGTTGCCGTTTGCCCGCCAGCAAAAATCAGCGGCATTTGACCGTTTTGGGGATTGGTCGCTCTTTCTTGCCAAGTTAGGGGAATGCCGGCTAAATCCAGCATTTCCAGAATGTTTGTTGCTCCCAGTTCGTAGCTGAGGCTGAAGCCCAGAATATCAAATTCTGTGAGCGATCGCCTTGATTCTACGGCAAACAGGGGAGTTTTGGTCGATCGCAGTTTTGCTGCCAAGTCGGCGGCGGGCAAATAAGCCCGATCGCACAACTGCCTCGGCACAGCGTTCAAAATGTTGTAAAGGATGATGTGCCCCAGATTGGAAGCACCAACTTCATAAACTTCTGGGTAAGTGAGAACCCAGCGCACAGACGCCGCGTCCCAAGGCTTGTGCGTAGCCCCCAATTCGTTTCCCAGATAACGAGCAGGCTGATTAATCTCTGCTGTAAGTAATTCTTCGACTTTTACTGCCACGGCTCGACTCGCTAAATAGTTGCGACTCTTAAGCAGCCTACCTTAAAATCTGCCAACACGCCAACGACAGTCGTCTGTCTTTTCGGCCATTTAACCGAATTTGCTGTGTTTTGTTGCCTGTTCTCGTCGATGAGGAGGCTCTATCAGTGTTGTTTTACGCAGGAGTTTTGGACATCAAAGCTATCGACATTTTCAAATATCTCAAAAACTCGATCGAGTTGGCTGAGTTCCAGAATCATCTTAATCCCAGGGGATACCGAGCAAAGACTAAACCTGCGCCCCATTTTTTTCGCCTGCTTGAGGCCAGAGACCAAAGCCATCAAACCGGCACTGTCAATAAATTTTACTTCGGCCAAATCTACGACTACCGCTACAACCCCGGGGGCTGCAATTGCTGTCATTAGTTGTACGTCGAATTCTTCGCAGGTGGCTGCATTCAGGTAGTCTAGGGGTCGAATCACCGTAATTGGTTTATGGGCAAGAAGTGTCTGCATATGTCAAACCTATGATTGCTACGTATTCTCAACTACTGCGCTGGACGGATGTAAGCCTAAACCTACTTGATTACTTTGAGCCTAACTTATTCTGAGGCCAACTGACCAGTTGTTTTCAGTGATTTTACTGAATCTTTATTTATTGACTCTTTTTTATGAAATTTTGCGTAAGATTTGGGGATGAAACGTAAGCTACTATACTATTTTTTATAGGTACCAGCGGGTTTAGTCTTGGTAACTATAAAAATTGCGATCGACTTTGCCCTAGCTGTTAGATAAAACTGAACAAGGTAATTTAAATCACTTATTAGTTCTGATCTAGATCACCTGTTTGCTCGACAGTTCAGAGGAAAATTAAACAGTACGGAGTTCTCCGACTTACTATGCAAGCAACTCATGCTATTCGTCAACTTGTAGAAAAAGCCCTCTACATTAAGCAGTTGACGCCTGACATTGAAAACGAAATCAATTACGAGCTCACCCGTTTGGGGTACATCTCGGATATTGATTATGAGGCTTTAGAGTTATTAATGGATGAAATGGATGCCGGCCGGGTGCAATTGGTATCTAGTCGTCGATAGTGGGAATCGGGCGGCGAGTCCACATCCAAGAACGAAAAAATCATTGCACGGCGGGCAATAGAGGAGTGTTATAAGCATTTACGCCGACCGAATATTTTTCTAATGAA
Source organism: Microcoleus sp. S13_C3 (assembly GCF_036700905.1). Classification (NCBI taxonomy): domain Bacteria; kingdom Bacillati; phylum Cyanobacteriota; class Cyanophyceae; order Oscillatoriales; family Microcoleaceae; genus Microcoleus; species Microcoleus sp. S13_C3. The sequence continues at coordinate 90,708 of NZ_JAUBPT010000007.1, forward strand.
GCATCTCGTTGCTGAACTTGATATTTGAGGAGATACTGTTAAGGGCGATCGTCCCTGCACCTACGATCAAAAGCTAAAAACTTTGACTTAAATTAAATCTATAACTTTTGGGGTATGACAAATTAGGTTAATTGTGATTAACTCTCTGGCTTAATGAAGCACCCAGTTGTGAACTTGATATTTGATGAGAGACTTTTAAGGGCGATCGTCCCTGAACCTCATACAATTTTAGATTTTAGGTTTGAGATTTGAGATTTGAGAAATCGTAATACTGATGACGATCGGGGTTGGGAACTTGTCTACAGTTGCATTCCTTTGAGAAACTGCTATCAGTATCAAAAACTACACACTGTGATCTAAATTAAATTTATAACTTTTGGGACTTGACAAATTAGCTCTAAGTCGAGCTAATACTAAAAAAAGTTTTTCGGCAGGATTAGGACTAAGGGCAACTCTCACCAATAAAGCTTAAATTTTAAGTAAGTAGTAGGACACAATTAATTACACAAAAATTTGGGCTACAAGCCTTGTCTAGTAAAGAATCAGCAAAAAATCAGTGTGTAATTAATTCTGTCCAATTACTTATCTAGTGCCAGTTGGCCTTAGTCCTAAGAATTATCCGATCGCTCGAATGCAAGAAAATTGATGTGTAGTAACGACATCTGTCATCGCGGAGTCAATCTAAAATCTAAAATCTAAAATCTAAAATCGTTCCATCGCGTCGCCAAACTTGCCACCACCGCCACCAACTCAGCAGGCTCGATCGGCTTGGGCACGTAAATTTGAAAACCTTGCTGCAGTGCCCGTATCCGTTCCTCTACCCTACCAACCGCCGTGAACGCCAACGCCGGAATTTCCCTGTCCGCCATCCGCGCTCGCACTTGCCGCAGCAAAGCCTCTCCATCAGGGGCCTGCATCTCGATATCGATCGCCAACACATCCGGATTCAGCCTTTCAATCGCCTCCAGGGCTTCGATTCCCGACCTAGCGGTCTCCACCAATGCCCCGCAATCTTCGAGCACTGTACAGGTAAAATCGAGGGAATCCGCGTCGATATCGACCACCAACACCCGCACTCCCGAAAGATTGCTGCTGACAAAAGCCTCCTTTACAGCGGCTGGCGTCTGGCTTTGAGGAACCCCAAACTCCCCCGGCCCGGAAACAGAAAATCCGCCGTCGCCACGCGGCTGTTTAATTGGCAATCTCACCAAAAAGCTCGCTCCCTGTCCCTTCCCAGCCGATGCCGCTTGCACCGTCCCCCCGTGCATTTCCACAAAATGCCGCACTAGCGCCAAACCCAAACCCAATCCGTTGTACGATCGCCTTATAGAGCTGTCAGCTTGGCTGAAGCGCTCGAAAACGTGGGGCAAAAACTCTTCTGAAATCCCTTGTCCCGTGTCGCTAACCTCAATTTCGACACTAGCGGGCGACAAATTTTTACAGCAAGCGGATTCCTCACGGGTCATCGTCCCCTCCACCTTCCGCACCGCCACCCTCACCTGTCCCCCATCGGGAGTAAACTTAATCGCATTCGACAGCAAATTCCACGCCACCTGTTGCAAGCGGCCGGCATCGCCACAAATCCGCCCCACAGTTGGGTCGAAATCCGTCACAATTTCAATATTTTTTGCCCCAATCGCGGGCGCGAGAGTCTTTATCGCAGCCTCAACAGTCGAAATCACATCCACCCACCGCAAATTCAGCGACAGTTTCCCGGTAATAATCTGCGACACGTCCAGCAAATCGTCGATCAGAGTTGCCAGCGAGCGCGTATTGCGGTCGATCGTTTCCAGAGCGCGAACAGTCGTTTTTTCGTCAAACTTGCGGTTTCGCAACAGTTGTGCCCATCCCAGCATCGCATTCAGCGGCGTCCGCAATTCGTGGGACAAAGTTCCAAGAAACTCGTCTTTAATCCGGTTCGCCCGCGCCAATTCCTCGGCTCGATCGTGCAGTTCTCTTTCCAACTGCTTGCCAACCGTCAAATCTAGAATAAAAGCCACAGATTCTTGTCGCTTTTGCGCCAGCAAAACATATCCGATCAGCACCGGAATCCGGCTACCGTCTCTCCTCCAGAATTCCTTTTCGTAGGGAGTGCAAACTCCCGTTTCTTGTGCCTCTGCAATCCCCTTCTCGTCGAGAGATCGGTACTCCTCCGCCGTGATCTCAATCCAGTTTAATTCCCCGCGCTGCAACTGTTCCCGCGTGTAACCAACTATCCGCAAAAATTCATCGTTGGCCTCCATGATACGGCCGTTAACATCCCCGAACATAATGCCGATCAAGTTAGCTTCGACCAACATTCGCAGCTTTTCTTCGCTAGCTTTGAATGCAGCTTCTGCTTGCTTGCGATCGCTAACGTCTTGGATGTAAGCCGACAAACCAGAATCGGAAGGATAAAAACGCACCTTCAACCACTTATTCCATAGCGGCACGAATTCTTCATACTCGATTGTTACCTTTTCTGCTACTGCTTTGGTCGCCATTTGGTAAAACTGTAAATCGACAGCCCAGGGAAATATTTCCCAAACCTTTTTACCGATGAGTTCTACTTTTGGTCTGCCTAAAAGCTCAATAGCTTGGTGGTTGACATAGGTATAGTTCCAATTTAAATCTACTGCGATAAAAGCATCGGTAATGCTTTCGAGAATGTTAGTAACTTGAGCGTTTGCCGATAGCAGCGCTTTAGCTGTTTCTTCTGCTTGCAACCTCGCTGCTTGTTCGCGCTCCAAAGCTGCAGCGCGTTCTTGTTCTGCCTGTTTTCGATCGCTAATATCGATGTAAGAACCGATGTAACCTGCAAAAGTGCGATCGGGCCTGTACCGGGGTACGCCAGTACCCAAAACCCAGCGATATTCCCCGTCATAGCGTCTCAGGCGGCATTCGAGCCGGTACTCGCTGCCAGCGTCGAAGGCTTTTTGATAAATATCCAGACATTCTGGCAAGTCATCTGGGTGTAAGCTTTCCATCCAACCCGTGCCCATTTCTTGCGCCAAAGTTCTACCGGTAAACTCCAGCCAAACTTTGTTAAAGTAATCGCCAAGTTGGTCAGTGTCCGACATCCAAATCATTACCGGCGCGGTATCTGCCATAATCCGAAATCGAGCTTCGCTTTCCTGCTGCTGTGCTTCGGCTTGCTTGCGCTCGTTCCGTTCTTGAACTTCCCGCAGGGCCCGCTCAATCGACGGCACCAGGCGTATCAAACGGCGTTTGAGAACATAATCAGTAGCGCCGCTTTTCAAAGTTTCGATTGCCACTTCCTCGCCCAAAGTAGCCGAAACAAAAATAAACGGCACTCCCGGACAAGTAGTGTGGGCGATTTCCAGCGCCGCTATCCCGTTAAAACAAGGCAGCATATAATCTGCCAAAATAATGTCAAAACGTTGTTTTTCCAGCGCCGCGGCAAAGTCTTCTCGATTTTCCACACACACCAGAGAAAATTCGAGCCCGCCATCCATTAGATATGCCTCAATCAGTTCGGCATCTAGGGGACTGTCTTCTACTAAGAGGATATTGAGCGTTTTCACAAAAATTCCTTTTACTTAAATATTAATTATCGGATAGAAAATTTGATCGGGCTGCGGCTTTAAGTGAAGCACAAAAAAGTCTTGGGTTTTGAATCGCATAAAAAAATGTAAAAATCAATTGGTTTCATGAGTTGAGCATTCATATCTCAATTTTAAATTCTAATCAAGGGGAGCATCTCATATTTGTAAAAATACTTCTTCTGGCTCCTTTCTTCTGACTCTTTCCTCGCACCAAGAGAGCCTCAAAACTCCAAGTTCTAGCTTGGCTGCTTTCATTGAGATGCTCCCTAACCAAGTCTATTGCTGCTTGCCGCGAGGTGAATCCCCGCTCTGACTTGATTTGCTAGTACGCTTGTTTTTCCTTAACTTTCGTCTGCTTCCTTGGAATCGGCACCGCTGGAGTCTTGCTTCTATGCAGCAGTTTAGCTATACCCTGTTGAACAAATAGTTTCGCGCTTCTGGCTATAAACAACTAGCTATCTAGTAATTTATCTCGCTTGCTACTAACTACTGCTACCTCGTTTGGTAGATTATTTTGTTTTGTAGTGATGCCCGGAGTTAATTCTATATTGCTTTGTCGCTCCTCTCAAGCTGGAATTCGCTGGAATCCTGCCCTTATTTCCTGAAGCTCGATCGATCCTGTCAAAAAAAGTCAAAGTTGCTGGTCTGTCTGCTTTACTTTTTCCCGGATTTGCCTCCCATGCAACAGTTGCAACCGATCCCACAGTTGGCTTATCGAGCGCTCTCCCCCATCAAAAATTACCACTCATCAACTAATAACACTGGGCACGCTGCATCTATCTAAAGATAGTTTTTTGCATAGACACTGAACTCAACCTGCAGAGATTCCCCTGAATTCGGTAAAACGAAGTGCCACCCCGCCGAAAATCTGAGAAAGCTCGATCGACCAATTAATTTCCGATACAAATCACAGAAAATTTTATTTGGACTCGCTACACTTCGACTCCCAGGCTGGCTCTGACTACGAATGTCTTGAGGGTACTCGCCACGTGATTTATCCGTGGAATCAATCGAAAGCATCTCAAATCTAAAATCCTCAAGCCCCCGCATTTATCCGTGGGGTCAATTCTAAAATCTAAAATCTAAAATCTAAAATCTAAAATCTAAAATCGATTGACCGATCGGCTTATTGATTGAACTGACCCAAAATGTCTTAAAATATACCATACGGTGAGCTGCTGCACAGCCCGCATATATTAAAATCAAGCGCCAACTTGCAATAATTCTTTAAAATAGAGGTACAGCACCGGCGATCCCTAACTCTTCCCCCTAAGAAAGGGTAGAGTTTAGCAGAATTGAAGACGATCGTCTATGGTGACTTCCAGTAAAGCCCGTGCAGTTGCTTTAGTCTCAGCTTTATTCAGGTTATTGGGAACCAGTTACGAGGAGATTTGACCCGCCGTGCTCCAACGCATCAAACAAGACTTAAAAAACGACCTGATCGCAGGACTATTGGTAGTGATACCCTTAGCTACCACCATCTGGCTGACAATTACCGTCGCCAGTTGGGTGATCAATTTTCTCACCAAAATTCCCAAGCAGATCAACCCTTTTGACGGACTCCACCCGATTTTGGTGAATCTGCTAAATCTTTTAGTAGGGCTGGCTGTACCCCTGCTGAGCATTTTAGTCATCGGTTTAATGGCCCGCAACATTTTCGGCAAGTGGCTGCTAGATTTTGGCGAACGGCTGTTGCAGGCAATTCCCCTAGCCGGTTCGGTTTACAAAACCCTCAAACAACTGCTGGGAACCCTCCTCAAATCAAACGACAAATTTCGCCGCGTGGTGTTAGTGGAATATCCCCGGCGGGGAATCTGGACTTTAGCATTTGTGACCGGTACGATCGAGAGTAACGACATCCCACCTCACCTTTCCGGTGAAACCCCCATCGGCATTTTCATCCCCACCACTCCCAACCCCACCACCGGATGGTACGCTATAGTGCCGGAAGCAGATTTAGTCAATTTGTCAATGTCGATCGAAGATGCCTTTAAAGTCATCATCTCCGGCGGCATCGTCAACCCCAGCAACTCAGTTCCAGTAAACCCCGAAAACATCAAGGGCAAAACACTCGAACCCTTGGTATCCGAATCAAGATACCAGGCTGTCCCAGTCGAAGAAGATTGAACCAAGACATCTTTAGTGGCCCTTCAGTTGACAGTTGACAGTTGACAGTTGACAGTTGACAGTTGACAGTTGACAGTTGACAGTTGACAGTTGACAGTTGACAGTTGACAGTTGACA
>NZ_JAUBPT010000200.1:0-12818 GCF_036700905.1 Microcoleus sp. S13_C3
TTGTTGATTTTGTAAATCAAATCTTGAGTGTTTACTTATCTTAACATGATTTGGTTTTTTTACGCCTACCTACTTACATATTATCTAATTATTAACGTAAAATTTAGCTCACACCTGGCAAGGAATTAGCCAAACTCCCGGTGTCTGTGGGGGTGATGCTTGTATGAGAAATACTCGCATTCCTGTTTGGGAACTGGTGAGCTTTCATCGTTTGGGTATGAACGAGTCTCGACTCCAGGCGATCGCACTATAATAGTAAATACATACATATAGCCTTTCTCAGTAACATGAGGTGCTCATAGGGCATAGGGCATGGGCATAGGAAGGAGCCCGTATACCTCACAACGCTTGAGAACCGCTATATTTCATAAATACCAAAATTTCTATGAATATCAAAGAATTAGAAGCGCAACTTCTGGCCTTAACGCCAACCGAAAAAGCTCAAATCATCCAATTATTAACCCAAAACTTAGCCAACAACTGGCAAGGAATTAGCAAAACTCCCGGTGTCTGTGGGGGTGATGCTTGTATCAGAAACACTCGCATTCCTGTTTGGGTACTGGAAAGTTTTCGTCGTTTGGGCATGAACGAGTCTCGACTCTTAGATAACTATCCCACACTAACCGCTACTGATTTAGCAAATGCCTGGACTTATGCGGCAGCTTTTTCCGATGAAATTGAAATAGCTATCCGCGAGAATGACGAGGATTAAGATGATGGCGCGTCTTTATGGTGACGAACAATTTCCCAGAGAGGTTGTAGAATTGCTGCGCCAGATGGGGCACAATATTCTGACAGTACAAGAAGCCGGAAAAGATAACCAAAAAATTCCTGACGAAGAAGTGTTAGCTTTTGCAGTCAGTGAAAATCGAGCTGTTTTAACTCTAAATCGCCGTTATTTTATTAGACTGCACAGCTTAGAGTCTGACCATGCTGGAATTATTGTCTGTAAGGCAGACCAGGACTTAGCAAGAATGGCGACTAACATTAATGAAGCTATTTCCTCACTTGCAACATTAACAGGTCAATTGATTCGCGTCTATCGTTCTGGGTCGCCATCTATATCTTAAGCGATCGCCACAAAGTAAACTACAGCAATCTCAATCCGAAAATCACTGCATCGGTTTGATTGCTGGCTAGATGCCATCGCCGATATTTCCCGCTGAAAAAACCTAGGAGGCGACTAAAACAGGGCACTCTGAAATCCGGCAAACATTGGACACAGTTGGCTGGTGGGAAACGACTCGCACTTCGTGGGAATAGCGGGGACGGGGGTCATTTTCTAACCAGATGGGCGGTACCATCATCACTTCATAGTAAGCGATCTTATGCAAAACCCCGGGCTGGGACTTCAACTCCACTGTCAAGCCCGCTCTGTACTCAAATGCTTCTTCCCAGTCTAGGTTTTCATTGATACCCATAGCGATCGCGCCTCTTAATCTTGTTTCTTTTGTCCATTGTAGAGCGGTGCATAAAAGATTGGGTACTTTCTGTTGCTTATGATACAATTTTTAACCTTATATGTTAGACCCCTGACAATTTAACAGAGAGGAGCAATTGTCAATAAGTAAATAGGATGATTTTGCTGACGGGTGACAAGTAAGCAGAAAAGCTAGGCTTGACAAGAGTTGGAGTTGAGATGTCTCAAAAAAAATAGGGGCGATGGAACCGCGCAGACGTTTATGACACAAAGGAAGAGAACCGAAGAGAATTTTAAGGACGGAAGTACAAACCAACTTTTGCCAGCTTGTCTAGTATTTTATAAATAAAGAAACTCCGTTTTTTTAATAAACCGGGTTTCTGGGATGAGTGAAAACTAAAATAATTTCACTTGGTTTTCTACTTTGTCGCTGTCGCCGTATTTTTAGCAAGCGAGATCCTGCTTCATTTCTTTTTGGCAGATGTCTAATACTCAAAGTAAAATATGGCATAATATAAATATTAGTTTCATAGCTTTGCACCTATGACCGCCCAAATCACCCTAAATCTGCCAGATGAAGTCTATCACCAAGCAGAATTGCTAGCGCAGCAACGCCACCGCACCGTGAGTGAGATTCTAGTAGAAACTCTGGAAAATTTTCTCTTACCAACCGCTAAACCAGTATCAGCACTGTCTGATTCAGAAGTAATCACTCAGACTCAACTCCGGCTGCAACCACTCCAAGAACAACGATTGAGTGAATTGCTAGACCGCCAACAATCCGGTACGATCGCATCTGTAGAACTGGCTGAATTGCAGGGCTTAATCCACATATATGAAACTCGACTATTGCGACAAGCTCAAGCCTTAAATGAAGCTGTGCGGCGCGGCTTGATCGAACCATTAAAAGGATAAGGAAAATGGCGATTTCCGAACAAGTGCGATCCAGAGTTCGCGCCCAAGCTCAAAATCGGTGCGGTTATTGTCGCAGTTTACAAATGTATGTCCTGGGAATATTGGAAATTGACCATATTATTCCTAAAGCGATTGGCGGTACTGACGAGGAAGAAAATCTCTGGCTGGCTTGTAGTCTGTGCAATAATTACAAAGGAACCCAAACTGACGCATTAGATCCGGTCACGCAAAAGCACGTTAAGTTGTTTAATCCGCGCACTCAACAATGGTCACAAAATTTTGCTTGGAGTGAAGACGCTACAGAAATTATTGGACTTACAGATTGCGGCCGCGCAACAGTAACAGCACTACAACTAAACAATCCTATTGCTGTTACTGTCAGGCGTCAGTGGGTTAGTGCTGGATGGCATCCGCCCACAGACATTTCTCCTTAAAAGGTTTGAGGGTCACAAATGGTCGATCGCGCATATCGCCTTTGTTGCGGCCCAGGAGATTTTAGATCAGGGCGAGGTCAGGAATAGGGTGGGTGGTACGATTGATCGCGCAAATGATATCAAACTGACTAATTTAACTGAAATGAATACTGAGTCAGTGCAAATTATGTAAAAAAGAGCGATCGCACTTTCATCGAGATGTTGAAAAAAGTGCGAGATCCTTTCTATTTTCTTACTTAAGCTGTCGCGCATTTAAATTGTATATTCAGGGCGGGCTAGACGCCCAACCCCTACTCCCCACAAGACTTTAATTGTTTTTGACATACAATTTAAATACAGAACAGCTTACCTGCACCAACAGTTAGAAAGTCCCACTGATTCTTTTTAACCATTGATTGCCATCAGGTGTTTTTCCCGTAACACCGAATTCATCTTTTATGGGAGTAGTATTAGTCATGAAAGTACCATCTGGCTTGAGCCTGATTCCGTAAAACTTTCTACACTCTTCGCGCCATACATTGGCATTGGGTGTCGTTCATGTGGCACCAAATTGATCCGTTACAGGAGTCTTTGATTGAGCATTAGCTGGCAGAGATATACTCAATATTAAGAGGGCAATACTACCAACAAAAAACTTGATACTTCATAAGATTGCGAATTCCTTTCTCAAGATATTGACAAACAGACTTTGACTGGTTGGAAATTGGTACTGGGTACTTGATGATGATTCGAGCTTTACAAGATTATATTGAGTAATAGTATTTTATCTTGTGGAGCTTGGTCAACAAAATTTATAGAATTTTCTTGTAAATACACGATTATCCGATATTCAGACATGGCGTTTTCACGCTTGCCAGCGTCTCCGCGCCACCCGTGAACTCCTTGGCATGACTCAAGAGCAGGTCATTGAGCAGTTAGAGATCAACTACGACATCACCATGAGCCAGCAGACGTTCTCTACTATCGAACACGGCAAGCGCAAAGTAGACGCCGAGAGGGAGTTACCCGCCTTCGCCGCCGTCTACAGCAAACCTATCGATTATTTCTACGAAACCCTGGAATTGCCCGCCGCCGCACCCCCACCCGCACCCGCACCCAACCGTCGCTCAGTCGTCACCGTTGACATGGAAGCCCTGACTCAGCGCGATAAGTTAGAATTAGCAGCAGAATTAATTCACAACGTTTTGCAAGAAACCTAACTAGCAGAGACAATTTAGCAAACCAGTTAATCCTGTTTTTGCTCCCGTTATTGTGTCATTCCAAGTCATAAAGCAATTGATGCCATACAATATTAAATACATACCTAATTCATAAATCAAATAAGCTCTATGACAATCCCAGAATTAGAAGCGCAACTCAAGGCCTTAACGCTAAGGGAGAAAGCAGAGGCAATTCGTATCTTAACCCAGAGTCTCAAAAACAGCGGACGCCCGATTACAAAAACTCCCGGCGTGATGGGCGGCGATGCTTGTATTGACAATACTCGCATTCCCGTTTGGTTGCTCGCAAGCTATCACAATGACGGCGCTACCGATGCTTTTATCCTAGACTGCTATCCCCATCTCAGTGCTGCTGATTTGGTAAATGTTTGGGCTTATGCTGAAGCTTATCCTGACGAAATTGAGGAAGCAATTAGACTGCAAGATGAGGCAGACGAAATATTAGATACACCTGAAAATATCAAATAAACCTATGGCGCGTCTCTACGCAGACGAACAATTTCCTCGGCAAGTCGTGCAAAACCTGCGGTCTTTGGGGCATGATGTCCTGACTGTTCAAGAAGCAGGAAATGCTGGACTACCTGATGAGGATGTATTAGCATTTGCCATCATTGAAAATCGGGCTGTTTTGACCGTCAACCGACGGGATTTCTTTCAACTGCACAAGCTGCAACCTGACCACTATGGTATTATTGCCTGCACGCGAGATGACGATATTGCTAGACTGACTGCTAATATTAATGATGCAATATCTACTGCTGAGACATTGACGAAAAAAGTGATTCGAGTCTATCGTTCTGGACCGCCGTCCATATCTTAATTGCATTCAAGAGACCTTATGCCCTACTATACTCAAGCCGAATTTTAAGGACTGAAGTCCTTACTACAAACCTAAATTTGTGCAGTATTTTACCAACAAAAAAACCGGGCGGGCACGGGGACACCGCCCCTACACCGTCCGGGTTTCTCGATCAGTGAAAACTAAACTAAAATCACGTTGTCTTCTTCTTAGCCGCAGTCGCAGTCGCAGCCTTCTTAGTCGTGGTTTTCTTCGCCGCAGTGGTTTTCTTCGCAGTAGTTTTCTTCTCTGCAGTCTTCTTCGCCGCAGTCTCCGACTTCGCCGCCGCAGTCTTAGTTGACTTCTTCGACTTGCTGCTAGATTTTCCGCCGCCCGCTGCTTCCTTCGCTGCTAACAAATCCAGTGCTTTTTGTAAGGTGAAATTCTCCACAGATTCATCCTTAGCCAAAGAAGCATTGATATCGCCGTGTTTGACGTAGGGCCCATAACGGCCGTCGTAAACATTGATAAGTTCTCCCGATTCTGGATGCGCGCCCAATTCCTTCAAAGGTTTAGCTGTTTTGCTGCTGCCGCGGGCGGCTTTCGGCTGCGATAACAATTCTAATGCCCGATCGAGCTCGATCGTCAAAACATCATCCGGCGGTTTGATCGATCGATAATCTTTCCCCACCTTACCCTGGTCATGCACCACATAAGGCCCATACATCCCCAAATTAGCTTGCACCTTCGCCCCCGTCTCCGGGTGAGTGCCCAACAAGCGGGGTAAAGTCAACAAACTCACCGCCATATCCACCGTCACGCTATCCTTATCCGTCCCCTTCGGTAAAGAAGCCCGCTTCGGTTTCTTGTTCGTTTCCGAAACATCCCCTAACTGAACGTATGGCCCATAACTGCCAATCAGCACATAAATCGGTTCCCCGGTTTCCGGGTGAAGACCCAATTTTTCCGGGCCTTCCATTTTTTGCTTTAACAGAAACTCCACTTGGTCCGGGTCTAAATCGGCCGGCGTCAAATCTTGGGGAATCGATGCTTTTACCAGGCCTTCTTCGCTTTCCGATTCCAGGTATGCGCCGAATTTGCCGATGCAGACTTTAGCAGAAATATTCTCCAGTACCACAGTTCGGGCAACTTTCGCATCAATCTGACTTTCCTGTTCTTTAACTTGGGTTGCGAGTCCGGTTTCCCCTGTATAAAACTTTTGCAAATACGGCAGCCATTTCGCTTCGCCGGTGGCAATTTCATCGAGGGTTTGTTCCATTCGGGAAGTAAAACCGGTGTCTACTAAATCGGGAAAATGTGTTTCCAATAAAGTCGTGACGGCGAAAGCGGTGAATGTCGGAATTAGGGCATTAGCTATTAATTTCGCGTATCCCCGATCGACAATTGTCCCGATAATACTCGCATAGGTACTCGGACGGCCCACACCTTCGCTTTCCAGCATTTTCACCAGAGAAGCTTCCGTATAGCGGGCGGGAGGTTGAGTTTCGTGCCCAACTGCCTCTAAATCCTTACAATTAGGTTTATCCCCCACCTTCAGCGCCGGCAAAATCACCTCTTGGTCTTCCAACGCCGCATTCGGATCGTCGGAACCTTCCACGTAGGCCCGCAAAAAGCCTGGAAAATCAATGCGTTTCCCGCTGGAACGGAAACCGGCATCTTCTACCTGAGTTAATACAGTGACGTGAGTTTGGCGGGAATCGGCCATTTGAGAAGCGACAGTCCGCTTCCAAATCAAATCATAGAGGCGGAAATCAATGCCATCCAATCCCGTTTGCTGCGGAGTCCGAAAAGTGCTGCCGGCGGGACGGATAGCTTCGTGGGCTTCCTGGGCGCCTTTGCTTTTCGTGGTGTATTTGCGCGGTTGGGGGCTGAGGTATTCGCTGCCGTAAAGTTCTTGCACGCAACTGCGCGCCGCTTCTAAAGCCTGTTCGGACAAATGCACCGAATCCGTCCGCATATAGGTGATAAAACCGCGTTCGTAGAGACTTTGGGCAATTCGCATGGTTTCCCGCGCACCCAGCCTCAGCTTGCGGTTAGCTTCTTGCTGCAAAGTCGAGGTCGTAAACGGCGGCGACGGTTTGCGGGTGACTGGCCGTTCTTCAATATTCCCGACAGTCCAGGGTTTGTTTTGAATGCGTGAGAGTAAAGCCCGCGCCTGTTCTTCGTTGAGCAAAAGTACACGGCGGCCTGCGATAATTTGCCCGGTATTTTCATCAAAATCGCTGCCATTTGCAACTTTTACATTGCCGACAGTCACGAGTTTGGCATCAAAGGAAATTTTGCCCTTTTCCAAAAGCGCTTTTAAATCCCAGTAACTACCTTGGCGGAAAGCGCGGCGTTCCCGTTCCCGGCGCACCAACAGGCGTACAGCGACTGACTGTACTCTACCGGCGGACAAACCCCAAGCGATTTTTTTCCACAGTAGCGGAGAGAGTGTGTAACCGACGAGTCTGTCGAGAATCCGGCGAGTTTCTTGCGCTTGTACTACTCGATTATCGATATCGCGGCAGTGAGTTAAGGCGTCGCGGATAGCTTCGCGGGTGATTTCGTGAAACACCATCCGCTTGATGGGCACTTTGGGTTTGAGGATTTGCAGCAAATGCCAGGAAATGCTTTCGCCTTCCCGGTCTTCGTCAGTGGCTAGAATCAGTTCGGTGGCGTCTTTGAGGGCGTCTTTGAGTTCTTTAACAATTTTCTTTTTATCTTTCGGGATGACGTAGAGGGGTTCAAAGTCTGCTTCCACGTTTACGCCCAGTTGCGCCCATTTTTCTCCTTTAACGGCTTCTGGTATTTCTTCGGCGGAGGATGGTAGGTCGCGGACATGGCCCATCGATGCCTCTACACGGTAGGTGGAGGGCAGGAAGTTGCGGATGGTGCGGGCTTTGGTAGGAGATTCGACGATGACTAAGGTTGACATGGCATCTTTTAAATATGGATGGCAGCGCAGCTAGAGGGTCTAAGTTAGAGAGTTTAGGTCAGATGTCAAGGCTTCTTTCAACTTTGGGCGATTATTTTCAAACTACCTTAATTTTTAACTTACTGCCGATCGGGTGGCAGGTGACAAGCTGATGGGATTTTACTGCTTTCGGGGCAGAGGCTGCGAATCGCGTCTCTACAAGATGCACTCTTTGGATGACCTGACTTTAGCAGAATTGTCGCTAACTGGATGTTGAGACTGCTGGACGCGGGCGGATGGTTCCTCAATCTAGTTGTAACTTGAAGGCTGGGGCAACCGATTTTAGATTTTAGATTTTAGATTTTAGATTGGGAAAGATTTACTGAGTAGAGGTTTGGGATTATCGATCGGGCGATCGATTTTAGATTTTAGATTTTAGATTTTAGATTGGGAAAGATTTACTGAGTAGAGGTTTGGGATTATCGATCGGGCGATTTTAGATTTTAGATTGTAGATTTTAGATTGGGAAAGATTTACTGAGTAGAGGTTTGGGACTTTGGTACAGTACGCTGTGCAGCATCAGCGTGGCGATCGGAAGGAAAGCCATCACAGAGGGTTAAAATTACTTGAGCGATCGATCATTTCTATGAACAATGCTATGACATTTGAATTCGACCATCTTTTCATCCTTACTGATATTGGTGCTTCGGAAGCTAATCGTTTATCATCCTTCGGTTTAGTTGAGGGTGCATCTCGCATTCATCGCGGACAAGGTACAACCAATCGCTCTTTCTTTTTCCATAACGCAATGTTGGAATTGTTATGGATTCACGATCCAGAAGAGGCGAAGTCTGAGCCAATTCATCTAACTCGTCTTTGGGAGCGATCGACAAATCGGAATAATGGTGCGTGTCCATTTGGCATCTGTTTGCGTCCAGCCAAAGGTTCTGAAGACACAGTTGCATTTTCTAGTTGGGCATATCGTCCACCTTATTTATCTGAAACGATGAGTATCGCAGTAGGAACAAATAGTGATGTTTTGACTGAACCCATGCTTTTCCAAATTTCCTTTGGTAAACGTCCAGATCAATACTTGGCCCAGAAGTCACAGCCTTTGGAGCATGGTGTTGGTTTACGTGAAATTACTCGCGTAGAATTAGTCAGTCCTGCTGCCAATAATCCGTCACCTGAACTTCAAGCAGTGCTTGAGACAAATCAGCTAAAGTTACGGATAGGAACCGAGTATTTTGTGGAGCTGGGTTTTGATGGAGAAGTGCAGGGACAACAGGTAGATTTTCGACCGGGATTGCCGCTTATTATCAGTTGGTAATCTCAAGCAGTCAAACAATTAATAATATGGCTTCAGTATCGAACGATCTGCGCTCGTTCGTACAGAAGGCGGACTGACAAGTTCAGGAACATTAGAGGTCATTGAGAATTTTCCAAGTTTGCTGAGTAAACTAGAGATATAGTAACCCCCAATTTATTGAGGACTGGAAAATGGAGAGAATTACTGACCTGCCTGGGTATCGCATAACAGAACAACTCTATGCAGGATCTCGGACTCTAGTCTATCGAGGTGTTCGGGAGTGCGATCGGACTCCAGTCGTCATCAAACTGCTGCGAAACGAATACCCCAGCTTCAGCGAACTGCTGCAATTCCGCAACCAATATACCATCGCCAAAAATCTACGTCTGCCTGGAGTGGTTGAACCCCTCGATTTAACACCTTACAAAAACGCCTATGCTTTGATAATGGAGGACTTTGGAGGAGTTTCCCTGTCTACGTATCTCCCGGCCGCAACTGATAAAAACCAACCCGATAAATCTCTATCTTTAGAAAACTTTCTCAACCTAGCCAGGGAACTAAGCTGTGTTGCATCTAGATTGCCTATGGTATTAGAGAGGGAGAGGGGGAGAAGAGGAGAGGGGGAGAGGATTTGACGATTTTTGATGGGGACTCGAAATATACAATTTAAATGCACCACAGCTTAGCAAATATTCTCCACTCTCTCTACCAAAACCGAGTTATTCATAAAGATATCAAACCCGCCAATATTCGGATTAACCCACATAGCAAACAAATTAAACTCATCGGTTTCAGAATGCACACAGAAAGAGGCTGTGGTCAGTCTGAGGAAAAGTTTTCTAAAGCCTTTCGTTCGAGTCCTAAGCTGAGCGCGCTCGCCGGGAGCATCTGATATTTGTAAAAACACTTCTTCGGACTCCTTTCTTCTTCCTCTTTCCTTCTGCCTCCTGCCTCAAAACTCCCATTTCTAGCGGAGGGCTGCTTTCATTGAGATGCTGCCGCGATTGCCCGGTGACAGTAGGCATCGCTTATATGCTCAAACTCGTCCACTTGGTAGATGACAAAATCCACGCCCGCAGCACTGGAAGAAGTCGGGAATCTAACAGCCATCACATTTTACATTTAATTAAGTTGACCTACTTATCGAAACTCATGAAATCACAGTATCGATCGTCAACCAGTCTAATCCTGCTCATCCTCCTAATCCTGAGTTATGCAGGTAACTACTTCAGCATTCCCATAATTTTTCATCTAGACTGGCTATTTGGCAGTGTGTTTACCATGTTGGTTGTGAGACTGTACGGATGGGGCTGGGGGACGCTATCAGGGGCGATCGCGGGTTCCCACACAATCCTACTATGGAAACATCCCTACGGCTTTATCCTGTTTACCCTAGAAGCATTTTTTGTCGGCTGGGGATTGCGACGGCGCAGCAATAACTTACTTCTGCTCGACGTGATTTATTGGGGATTAATTGGGTTTCCCTTGTTGTGGTTACTATATGCTGGCGTTGGCAAGATTGAACCCAGTTTAGTGCTATTTATGTCACTAAAAAACCCAGTCAATCTAATTTGTAACGCCCTAGTGGCAAGTTTAATTCTAAATCATACCCCAATTGCTCAGTGGAGCGGTCGTTCCCCAGCAACGAAAATCATGAGTTTTGAGCAAACTCTCTTGAATTTGTTCGTTACTTTTGTGTTTATCCCAACTGTCATCCTGACGATTTGGAACTGCGATGGGGCTACCGTTCAGCAAGAACGTTATATCTTAGCAAATTTAAACTCTACCACCAAGAGTATAAGCAGAGAACTGCGGAACTGGCAGCAGCGTAGCCAAAGCATGATGGCCGAACTGGCAGTCATTGCCAAGAATAGCAATTTGTCTCAATCAAATGCCCTCCAAAAATCCACTGAGTTAGTCGAGCAAGCCTTTCCAGAATTCCGGAATATTTACATCACTGATACTCAAGGAAAAATCATTGTGTCAGCTATTTCCACAACGTCTAGCGAACTGGAAAGATTAAAATACGATTCCTTTCTGATGGAGAAGAAGCCCAAACTTTCTGACAGTATATTGCTCGATCGCACTAACTTCTCTAGCATGATTCAAAGCGTTCCCATCTTGGAGGACGATCGTCTGGTGGGTCAGGTATTGGCAGAAATTGATGTTAATGCACTCGATCGGTGGTTAACCCAGAATTATCCAGCCTACACAGATCTGATTACCGTGCTGAATTCGCAGCAGCAAGTGATTCTCAGCACTCGTCAGGATCTCAAGTTATTACAACCATTCGATCACAATGATAATGGCAAAATACAGCAAGTAGATGACACTACCCACCGTTGGATTCCCATTGTTCAAAATATGCCGAAGGCGGTACGCTGGCGAAAATCGTTCTATGTTCAGAAGGCAACGATCGGTGATAATTTTCCCTGGCAATTAGTCGTCGAAATGGCTAGTGCTCCCCATCTAGTTCTCTTAAATAGACTTTACACAAATAGTTTTGCAGTCTTGACTGCGATCGCGATGTTGACACCCCTGCTGACTAAACTTATCAGCCACCGTCTAATTCAACCTTTGCAGCAACTGACTAACTTTACCACCAATTTACCAAATAAGCTGATTGAACGTAAAGAATTACAATTACCCATCAGCCGAGTAACCGAAATCAATGTCCTGACAAACAACTTCCAAATCATGGCAGGTGCTCTCCAGGAGAAGTTCCAAGAAATTCAGTATGCCAGCCAAGAAATTCAGCAAGCCAAAGAAGTAGCAGATGCGGCTAACAAGGCTAAAAGCGAATTTTTATCAAAAATGAGTCACGAATTGCGAACTCCCCTCAATGCAATTCTCGGCTTTACCCAAGTGTTAGCCCGCGACTCATCCTTGTCTCACATACAGCAGGGACAGATTGGCATCATTAGTCGTTCTGGCGAGCATTTGCTGACGCTGATTAATGACGTGCTGGAAATGTCTAAAATCGAGGCAGGTCGGATTACCTTAAATCCTACTAGCTTTGACCTGTATCATTTGCTCCATTCTCTCGAAGAAATGATCAAACTCAAAGCTGATTCAAAAGGTTTAGCACTTAGCTTACACATCAATTCTAATATCCCTCAGTATGTAAAAACTGACGAAAGTAAATTGCGTCAAGTCTTGATTAATCTGCTAGGAAATGCGATAAAGTTTACTACGAAGGGAAGTGTGACACTTCGGGTGGCAGCAATTAGTGCGAAACAAAAGTCCCCAACAGACAACGAACCACGGACTATTACGTTTGAAGTGGAAGACACGGGCCACGGCATTGATCCTACTGAGGTAGATTCTCTATTTGAGGCTTTTGTACAAACTGACGCGGGTCGGAAATCTCAAGAAGGAACTGGCTTGGGTTTACCCATCAGCCGACAATTCGTACAACTGATGGGAGGAGACATTACCGTCCGCAGTACCTTGAATCGAGGAACGATTTTAGAACTGACGCAGCAACCGGGTTGAAACGCCAAAATACGTCATTTCAGGCATGAGTCAACCAAAAACTCGATTGGTTTGATTAGCGGGCGTCATGAGTGGAAAAATAGTTAGTGCTGGACGCACGGGCGGCTATCCATCGGTTGTTTTTCACGAAAATAGTTCGTTGCAGACCGCCAAAACGCTAAAAAAACCTGGTTTGAGATACCAGTTCCCAAAAAAATGCAACGGCAGACAAATTCCAAGCCCTTACAGAATCAGTCTTTCCCACTTCTTTAATTCTAGGACTTACGCATTGACAAAAAATATCATCTATGTATTCTAGACAATGCCATGACTGAATCGGTTTGCCAAAAT
>NZ_JAUBPT010000201.1:0-12474 GCF_036700905.1 Microcoleus sp. S13_C3
TTTCTGAATTATCCGGGTTTTTGGCTTTTTCGGTATTCTATTTTATCGTACTTCAACTTGAAGTGCGGAATGTGGGTATTATATTAGTTATTTATGTAATTAATTTTGTTTAACTACTTAAAAGCTCAGTACACAAAAGGTTTCAACAGCTAAAACTCAACAGAAAAACTTGAAAAAACATAATCTTAACTTATGTGATTCAGGAGAGTATGTTAAGAAAATTAGCAAAATTTTAAGGTTAGTTGCAAAACCCAGGCTGTTGTCACCGTCGCAGAGGCAAGAGTGGTAGCTTGGATTACAAGATGTAAGTTTTCAGCTCTTCAGCTACCAACAATAAAAAATATGTACGACAAACGTCCCGATCGAGATTTGGCGACTGCTGCTGTTACTGCGGCTTTGGGAGCTGGGGTCGTTACCTCTTTTGCGGTTAGCAGAGGCCAAAACCCGCTGGTAGCCTTGGGAATTACGGTTTTTGCAGCGGGAGTAGCTGTAATTTGCGATCGGTTCGGCTTAATTTAAGCGATCGTCGATTTTTTAATACAAAGTCCACTTATCAAAAAATCCCCGCCCTATTTGCAACTAGCAAAAGTGGGGATTTTTAGTGGCTAGTTTTTTGGTTAATCAGCGGTACTTTCCCAGACGCACTCGCCACATGAAGAAGCCGCGTTTCTTAACAAAAAACCTGCGATTTCAGGCTCTTTACCCGACAACAAATTAAGGTGAGGACAACCTGCGCCCAAGTCTTGTGGTAATTTCTGCGGCCGCCAGATAAAATATTAGCCACCACTACCCCAGAACTTATTGTCTTTTGGCCTTAAAGGCTAAGACTATGCCTGCAAACTTTTTTGTTGAGTCTCGCGTCTCTAGAAGCAGCGATGCTATCTTGGTTGTTACCTGTAATTATTTTTGACTGTAAATTTTTTATAAAAACGGGTGCTTCGCGCTTTCCCAGTAGAACTTAGCGTTGATAGAATCCAAGCCAAGCGTGCTAAAAATGATTTTTGGCAGTTTGCTCACACAACCCACCCACAATTTCACACTAAAAAATTATGGAATCTCTTGCTTACCTCGAACTTGCTCTTGTTTGCGAAGCACCCCCAGAGTCGAAAATTTTTGATGAGCCCAAGTGGCAAAATCTATCGAGTCAGACTTACGTCCGTTTGCTGTCTCTGGCTTTGATGCTGTCGGTTTTGAGTGCAGCCGGTTCGGCTTTTGCTCAAATAGATCCGGGATATCCAAATTTGCGCTCTGTTCAAGACAGGTTGCGGGAACTCGGTTATTTTCCCAGATCATCGACAGGTCAACTCGGCCCGGTAACAAAACAAGCGCTGACTAACTTTCAGCGAGACTATCAACTGTCGCTGACTGGTAGGCCCGATCGAGCTACTGTGATCGCACTCAACAGTTTTGCCGGGGAGGACGATCGACCTTTTAATACTATTTATACAAATTATCGGGATCTGCGTTTTGGAGACGCGGGTGCAGATGTTTCCGCACTCCAGCGCAGGTTGCAGCAGCTAGGCTACTTCAACGCGCGTCCAACAGGGAGTTTTCGCGAAGTTACTCAAAATGCGGTTAGATACTTCCAGCGAATAAATCGACTGCGGGTAACTGGAATTGCCGATAGGCAAACTTTAGCTTTGCTGTTTGGTTCCACCCGACCGGTTCCCCCCGTTATCCCTCCGGGGAATATTTCGGGAAATGGCGGTTGCAAGGGGCTGCGGTTCGGGGACAGAGGGGCGACGGTAGACTTGATCCAGCGGCAATTAAAAGCTTTGGGCTATTTTGAAGGTGGCGTTGACGGCAAGTTCCGCGAACGCACTCTCTACGCTGTGACTCGTTTTCAGCAAGATTACAATCTGGTTTCTGACGGCTGCGCTGACACTGCTACTTTGACTGCTATCGATGCCCAGATGAGGCAAGCTCAAATTACCTCATGGACTGAGGAAGATGACCAACAGAGTAATGCCGGAGATTTTCTGGAGTTGGGCGACAGAGGCCGACAAGTAGAATTTGTGCAGCGGCGGCTGCAAGAATTGGGTTATTACAGGAGCCAGATTCACGGTTGGTTCGATCGACCAACTCAAGCAGCTTTGATCCGCTTTCAGAGAGATAGCGGGCTGTTCGGGACGGGAAGGGTCGATCGCAGCACTCGATCGGCTTTGCGGCAAGGCAACAGGCAGGCCACAGTGCCTGTGCCGCAGCAAATCGCCGCTGGTCTGCGACGGGGCGATACGGGGCCTGCTGTCCGACAACTTCAGTCTGCGCTCAGAAGTCTGGGCAAAAACCCCGGCCCGGTGAACGGAGTATTTGGAGCCGAGACCGAGTTTGCGGTGTTGTCGTTTCAGGAGGAACGCAATTTGTCACCGGCGACGGGTATTGCCACTCCGGCGACTTTGGCTGCGCTTCAAAACGGATTAGCTGGGCGGCTAGCTGTTCCTGCTGTTCCAATTAGCAGCAGTTTCAACTCTCGATCGAGCATTCAACAATTACAAAAGCGGCTGCAAGACCTCGGCTTTTACACAGGCTCGCTCAGCGGAGTTTTCGATGCTTCGACGAAAGACGCCCTCGATCGAGCTCAGCGCAGTTACGGGGTCAGCAGCGACGATTTGTTGAGCCAAACTTTTTAGCCCCAGGCTTGCGGACGCTACATCAAAGAAATCGGGTTTCTGCTTTCCGACTCATTCCTGAAATGATGTATTTTTCTTAAGAAACCCGATTTCTGCATAACTGCGATCGGACTTGGGCTACCGATTTTTGTTAAAACTTGTAACAAGCCGTACTTGAAATGCGAAAATAGTATAAGGTCACTCGATTGAATCCGGGGCGGTGCTGCCGTTCTGGGCGATCGACCTGGGACAAGACCAATTGCTAGAAACCAAAGACGGCCATCCCATCCGCAAAGCTTCGTGGCACACCGTATGAATGGTTAGCTGGCAGTCTAGCAGGTGCAACCCAGACTTTTCAGCTTGCTTCATGCCAATTTTCAAAATCGAATCGTTGTTAAATTCGATCGTTCTGTTGCACTGAACGCAGACTAGGTGGTGGTGGTGATGCGGGTAAGGCTGGTTTATCTCATAGTGTTTGTGACCTTCTGCTAGTTCGAGTTCGCGGAGGAGGCTCATCCTTGCCATTAACTTTAAAGTTCGGTAAATGGTGGACAAGCTAATGTTTTCGCCGCGATTTTTTAACAAAGTGTACAAATCCTCCGCACTCAGGTGATTGCCTTTGGGGAGGTTCTGAAACACGTGCAAGATGGTTTCCCGTTGGGGAGTCATCCGCCAGCCTTTGTCATTGAGTTCGGATTTGAATGAGGACGCGGTATAAAGTGCCATAGTGACCCTCTCAAGAAAGTCTGCCTATTGACAATAATACACAACGAGCGAGATATTTTGCAAATATCGCAGCTTATTGAAAAAAGGTTGAGGAAAAAATTTGGTTTTTGATATATTTTGACTTGTAACCAGCTTTATGACTGATATCAAATCCGGTAGCATCGGAATTATTCCTCTCTGTATTCTCTCCCTCTGCGTTCTCTGCGCCCTCTGCGGTTAAATCATTCCGATACAACCGGAAACGATATGAAAGCATCCAGGATACAAGCCCCCGGATTCATCTCGCGCAAGTCAATACTTCAATCTAAAATCTAAAATCTAAAATCTAAAATCTAAAATCTAAAATCGATTGACTTGCTGCAGAGGACAGAGAAGTGGTTGAGAAGTAAATATTGTTACTTCTGCCGAATGCCTCATGCCTTCTGCACAAGTGCCAAATGCCTTGATCCCTGATTAATCGCGCTGACTGACCTGCTCAATTTAAGTTAGAGACTCCAGATAGTCGCGGACGCGGTTGCGACGCTTGGGTTGGCGGAGTTTTTGCAAAGCTTTGGCTTCAATTTGGCGGACGCGCTCGCGGGACAAGTCGAGGGCACGACCGATTTCTGCCAGCGAATAGGGGTGTCCGTCACCCAAACCAAAGCGCATCAGAATTACATCTCGCTCGCGGCTGGTCAAATCTGCCAGCAGTTGCTGCAAGTCGCGGTGCAAAGCTTCTCGCATCAGCATTTCTTCTGGGGAGATGCTGTCAGTTTCGAGCAAGTCGCCCAACTCTGTATCTTTTTCGTTGCCCACTTTGGTTTCCAAAGAAACAGAACGGGGGACTCGCAGCAAAACTTCTCGGACTTGCGATGCCGTCATGTCCAACTCGACAGCGATGTCTTCGATCGTAGCTGTCCGACCTTTTTCTTGAGAAATTTTGCGCTGGGCTTTTTTGATTTTGTTAAGTTTTTCGGTGATGTGGACGGGGAGGCGAATGGTGCGGCTTTGAGTGGCGATAGCCCGCGTAATTCCCTGCCGAATCCACCAGTAGGCATAGGTGCTAAACCGATAGCCCCGCGTCGGGTCAAACTTTTCTACAGCTCGCTCCAGTCCGAGAGTACCTTCTTGTATTAAGTCGAGCAATTCTAAACCGCGATTTTGATATTTTTTCGCCACCGAAACCACCAGGCGCAGGTTCGCCTTAATCATGTGGTCTTTAGCTTCGATGCCTTCCGCTTGAATTCTTTCGATCGCCTCCACCGTCATTTCTGCTAACTCGGCCCACTGGCGCTTGCCTTCGGCCATAATTCGCTTGAGTTCTGGCACGTCACCGACGCCGGCGGTTAATGCCCAGCGTTCCAAGGAAGGTTTGTGTCCCAACTGTGCGGACAAGCGATCGCGCACTTCAATTAAATGCACGAAGCGCCCAATTAGCCCTTCTTCCTGGGATGCGACGGTGTTGCGTAATTCCAGCAATTTGATATAGCGCTGAACTTTTTGAGCTTCCGAGACTTCTTCGTCTCTACCCAAGAGACGAACCCGACCTATTTCTTGGAGGTACAGGCGCACTAAATCTGTAGTGCGACGGTTTGCATTTTTTTGCAATTTGGCTGCTGGGTCTGCATCTTCTGTCTCTGCTGGGTCTTGGTCGAGCAGTTCGTCTCCAGCTTCTTCAGCATCTTCATCCAACACATCACCTTGCAAGGGATTGACTTGCAGTTGTTCGTCGAATTCAGCTTCAGCGTAAAAAGAGGTGGCTGGCATAGTGATTTTCTCAGTGGCTCCGGTGAAAAGATGCTACGCTTAGCGGTTATTTATAATTAAGATGCCCATTTGGTTAAGACGAAGCATCACCGCTTTGTGTTTCTTTAGTAACTTTTCTGACTTTTCTGCTGTTGTTCGATCGAACTTTTGCTGCCCCACTTGTTTTACCAAGATTCTGGAAAACGCTAAGAACTTTCTGATGTAACAGGTTGAAGGCCCGAAAAGTGTGCTTTACTTCTTTGTTTATGTAGCTAGTATAGATAGTTACTGGCTAGAAACAAGTGACGTTAGTCAGAAGTTAAGTTAATCTTCATCACCGATAACCTGGTTCCCGATCACTTCGGAAAATTCGCCATTTTTTTAATAAAACTTTATATAACTCGGCGCTGTTGATTAAATACGCTGCCGTGAGCGCGGAAGTTTAATCCATTATAGAATATGGGTCTCAGAGTTGCTAGAGCCCCCTGTACCGAGTTATTGGCTGACGCAAAAACCGGGTTTCTCGATGTCTTTTGCGTAAGTCATGAGTTTGAGGGGGTGATCGACCGATAATTGTTTTGCTATTGGCGGCTGCTTCGGGCTTAACATCAGGCCCAGCACACCAGCATCAGGAACGGGGTCTTTTGCACCATGCCTGCATATAAAGCGCAAGTTTTTCCTCGCTGTTACCCGGTTGATCGGGTTTTAGTGAGAATGGTGCGATCCTCTTCGAGGGCTTCGCTAACGCGCGCGAGTCATTGGTAACAAGTTAAGCTAAGAAAGCATTGTCAATCAGCAATTATGCTCAACATTTACTCGGATTTTGGGCATAAAACTGAGATATGGGCGATCGAGGAATCATGCCTCCCATGATATTTATACTTACTCCCTCTCAAATCGTAAATTTTCCACTCCTAAAAAAGCCGTTTTTTTGAGTAATATTACTGATTGACAAATGCAATTAAGTCTTAACTTGTCACCAATGGGCGCGAGTCAACTCAAATTAAAATTGCTAGCGTGGGTAAAGTTTCATCAGTTCCCTCACCTGTTCGGCGTGATAGGAACTGCGAGTTAAGGGAGAAGCGACAACTTGCAAGAATCCCAAAGATTCGCCAAACTTTCTCCAAGCATCAAACTGTTCTGGAGGCACAAAGTTTTCTACGTTCAAGTGCTTTTGAGTCGGTTGCAGGTACTGTCCAACTGTTAAAATATCGCAGCAGACAGCCCGTAAGTCCTGCATGGCCTCCCGAATTTCGGCGTCTGTTTCTCCGAGTCCCACCATGATGCCGGATTTTGTGTAAACCCCAGGTGCGAGTTCGCGACTTCGCTGCAATAGTTCCAAGGTGCGATCGTACTTTCCTTGCGGCCGCACCTTGCGGTAAAGTCGCTTTACGGTTTCGGTATTGTGGTTGAGTACCTCTGGCCCGGCTGCGAGAATAATTTCTAAAGCCTGCCAGTTGCCGCACAAGTCGGGAATCAAAACTTCTATAGTTGTATCGGGCATCGCCGATCGCACTGCTTGAATGCACTCGACAAACTGAGACGCGCCCCCATCCGGCAAATCGTCCCGGTTGACAGAGGTAATCACGACGTGGTTGAGTTTGAGCCGCTGCACTGCTTGGGCCAATCTTTGGGGTTCTGTGGGATCTAATGGTTGGGGCTTTTTCTCAAAATCGATGTCGCAGTAAGGACAGGCGCGGGTACAAGCCGGGCCCATAATCAAAAATGTCGCAGTACCTGCGTTGAAGCATTCGCCGATGTTCGGACACGACGCCTCCTCGCAAACCGTATTCAGGGATAAATCCCGCAAAATTTCTTTGACGTTGCCGACGCGCTCCCACTGGGGGGCTTTAACTCGCAACCACTGGGGCTTAACTGTCACGTCTGTCTCCGCCTGAGTAGTGTTTTACAAATAATTATATACGAGGTTGCTAAATTTTTACTTGAATGTGATAAGCTTAAAATCTAGTGACTAATTTCGGGATGTAGCGCAGCTTGGTAGCGCACCTCGTTCGGGACGAGGGGGTCGCAGGTTCAAATCCTGTCATCCCGATTGCTTTTAACTCTTCACGGGTAACGGGTTTCAGATTTATTACCCTCTAGGATATTCCACTTTCCGCTCATCCTTCGCTCAGTCCGACTCTTCTAAGTAGCTGAGTATCTCCAAAACTGCTTCAAATCCTGTCATCCCGATTATAAAATTAGATTCGATATGCCCCAGCAAGTGAGTTTGTTTTGGGCGATCGTCCGGGTGTGTATATTTCTGGTACGCATAAATTAGTCGATCGGGCGATTCCCTACGGGATAGCTGCGCTTCACGGGGGTGTTAATTCCCCTTTGCTAAAAAATCAACTGTAGCGACTGTTTTGGCAGAGGGAATTAGAGAATAAGGCGTAAAGAATCACAGCGGCAGTAGAGAGTAGCGAACAAGTCTTTGCCTTCTCCCTGTGTGATGATTTGGGACTGTGTTTAATCACAGATACTTGGTCAATGCTGAGAACTTTGACCAAGGCTTGAAACCCGATGTAAGTATAAATACTGCCCGAATAATTCTTAAATACAAGTTCATTAAGATTTACATCTTGAGATAGATGAATTAATAGCTGAATGAGCTTATAATAGAAGCTAATTATTAGCGGGTCTAAAATTAACCCGAAAACCGGAGGATATTCCAATGCAAATAAGTGGCAAAGCCTTCGGCTCCTGCTCTCGCTGCGAAACAGTACCCGAAAAAATAGAGGGCAGGGGAGGTCTATACCTGTGGTTTCCAGTATCGCACACCCTGACCAAGGTTATTTCGGCACTGACTAAGGCTAAACTTGAATTCAAGCTTTTAGAAGAGAGCAAGTGTTTGTACATTATGCTTGAGGGAATAGCCAAAGAAAAGTTTAACGCCCTAGCATCATCGCTGCTGACAACTCAAGAGTTGAAAGAGACAAAAGTTTTGTGGATGCCCGAAGTTGAACAGCCACAACTTAGCGATTTTTATCGCAGCACTTCCTTAGACAGTTTTATTAATTTGAGTAACTCTGATTGGCTGTTAGATTTATTGTCCGAAGAACGCATTACTACACATTTTCAGCCCATTGTTTATACCTCAGATACTTCTAAAATTTTTGCCCACGAAGCGCTGCTCCGAGGAATTGACGAGCAAGGAAACTTAATTTATCCGGGTAGGATTTTTGCCCAAGCAGAATCAGCAGGTCTAATTTTTCAACTAGATGTTTTAGCCCGGACTCGCGCTATCCGCGAAGCCCATGTTTACAATATCAAAGAACTACTTTTTATTAATTTTTCTCCGACTTCAGTTTACGATCCCGCTACGTGCCTGCGAAGAACAGTACAGGCTATTGATGAAGCGGGAATTCCTCACAGCAATATTGTTTTTGAAGTAGCGGAATCTCAGCACCCTCCTGATATCGATCACTTGATTAATATTCTGAGGTTTTACCGAGAAGCGGGATTTTTAATTGCCCTGGACGATTTTGGCAGCGGTTCTTCTAATTTAAATTTGATGCACCAATTGCGTCCAGATTTTATTAAGTTGGATATGGAATTGATTCGCAACGTCCATCAAGATTATTATAAGGCACTAATTACTGAAAAGATGTTAGAAATTGCCGCTCAATTAGAAATTAAAACTATTGCTGAAGGTGTGGAAACTTTGGAGGAGTTTGAGTGGGTGCGGGAACGGGGAGCAACTTTTGTTCAAGGTTATTTGATTGCTAAGCCGACTTCTCCGCCGATCGCAGTTACGAGCTATATTGGTGCTAAAGCACTACCTATTTCTGCTTAGGTGGTTTCCAGTTGCGATTTGGCGCTATATTTGCTCGTTTTGCTCGTCCCCAGGCTCTGCCTGGGAACGCATATCGGGAGGCTCTGCCTCCATTAAAATGAGACAACAATTTGGAGGCAGAGCCTCCGAATCTTCATTACCAGGCAGAGCCTGGTAACGAGAATTACTAGCACTTTAAACGCTCAAATTGCGCCGCAGAAACATTTCTAAGGATTCCATTCTCATGCCGTAGATTGATTCCAAGTTTTGCACTTCTTCGGGAGTGCAGAAATACTCGTTACCCAGCAATACCCGCAAAGTTCCTAAGTCATTTTGAGCTTGAGGATTCAATAAACCCAAGGCATTTCTCAAACCGTCAAACACCATCAGTGGCGGGTTGATTACTATCGGTTCGCGCTTGAATAATCGTCCAAAAATGCGGGGAATGTCATCTCTTGTCAGCACATCCGGGCCACCGACTCGCAGAATTTGGTTGCGGGCTCCCTCGACTGTTGCCGAGTCTGCTGCAATATGAGCTAAGTCGTCGGTACTGACAACAGAGGTGCGGTTTTTGCCGTCGCCAATCAGCAGGTAAAGTCCGGTTTCTCGAAATCTTTCTGCTAGGGGTAACAAGCTGGAAGCAAAACCGGCAGGCCGTAAGATTGTATAATTCAATCCGCTGTTTTGCAGGTATTTTTCAACTTCTCGCTTGGCTTTGAATACTGCGGAATCTTCGTATCCTCGATCGACTCCCAGTACCGAAATAAAGACAAAGTGCTGCACTCCCGCTTCTTTGGCGCAGTCGATTAATTCTATGTTAGCGCGGTAGTGTACTGCTTGAACGTCGCCGCCGGTGCCGTGGGTGCTGATGATGTATTGCACTCCTTGGCAGGCTTTTTTAATATCTTTGTCTTGTTTTAAGTCGCCGATAAAAATCTCGGCGCCTCGGTTTTCTAGTTCAGAGTAGCGAGATGCGAGGCGAACGAATGCGCGGACAGGCTTTTCTTGCTGTCTGATTTCTCGTACAATTCGGCGGCCTAGTGCGCCTGTTGCTCCGGTTACTAAGAACATGATTTTTTGTGGTTGGTTGTTACTTACATATTGCACTTTTCTCAAGAACAGGCAAGATGCCTGTTCCACAAAGAGTTAATTTTATTGTGGGGTGGGCATCCTGCCCGCCCATCGAAGGCTTATTGAGAATGGTGCAATATCTCAGTTGCTATTAACCTTATAACTCATAAATCAAATTTCGACAATTACGGGGGCGTGGTCGCTGGGTTTGATTAATTTTCTGGGAGCAATGTCTATTGTACAGTTTTTTGCTTGTTCGTACAGGGGAGGGCTGAGATAATGGTGGTCGATTCTCCAGCCGTTGTTGCGGGGAAATGCGGCGGCGCGGTAGTCCCACCAGCTATAATGGCCGCCTTCTGATGTGAATTTGCGAAAGGGGTCGTTTAATCCTAATTCTATGATTTCTGTTAGTGCGAGGCGCTCGGCTACTGATAGGCCGACGGAGTTAGCATTGGCTTTGGGATTGTGGATATCTCGATCGTCCGGGACGATGTTGAAGTCGCCGCAAATACACAATTTGGGGGATTTATCTAGTGCTATTTTGAGGTATTCTTGCAGCAGTTTGAGCCACTTTAGTTTGTACTCATATTTCTCGCTGCCGACTTCGGAACCGTTGGGAACGTATACGCAAATAATGCAAATATCGTCTATAATCCCCGCTATTAGGCGTTTTTGTTCGTCAAAGATACCTGCGGTTTCGTCGCCGAGAAGGGGGGCAAATCCGGTGCTGATTTGCGTTAGGGGCGATCGGCTGAGAATGGCGACGCCGTTGTAGGATTTTTGACCAGAAATGTAGCAGTTGTAGCCGAGGTTGATGAAGGGTTCTAGGGGAAAGTCTTTATCTGGAACTTTTGTTTCTTGGAGGCAGAGAACGTCTGGGGAGTTTGTTTGCAACCAGCTAGTAACGTGTTCTAGGCGGGTGCGGATTGAGTTGACGTTCCAGGTGGCGATTTTCATTAATATAGTTATGTGGGGGGAACCCAAATTCGGATGACTCGGCGGTTGAAACCGCTACTACACATACAAAGTCCGCCTGCGCGGACTAATAATAAAAGCGATCGCACCTATTTTAAGCTATTTTTTGCCGGGTCAACTCACTTGATTTGATAAATGTAAGCATCTTCGACCCACGTCTGATTAACCCGATTATTTGTCAGTCTTGTGCCCGATAAGTTTAAATTCCATTTTTGCTGTTCCTGACGTAAGCCCTCAATTAAGTCATGTTTTGGGCTTACTGCTACGAGGGCTGTCCAATCGATTTTCAATTCTGGTTTAACTTGGCGAAAGACTGACAGAATTTCCCCATAAGTTTTCAGCGAACCTTCGCGATCGTACAGAGGTGAGGTGAGCATCAGCCGCCATGTTTCTGGTTCTGGTGCGTAGTTCCAGAGAGCAGAATCAACTGATAGATTTGCTGCATTTAGAGCGTCTATTAGTCTTTGACCTTCTGCTATTTCGTGACTTAATAATGTTGCTGTAGCCATTGTAAAACTCCGTGAGTGGGGTCAGTAATTGCTAAGTAAATGCAGATTCAAGACTTACGCATCAATATCAAAGAAACCGGGTTTTTTACCAAATTCTAGGCAGGTATGCAGTATTTTCGTAAAAAACCCGGTTTCTGCCTCCACGACTAAAATTGATAAGTTTATCAGTTTTTGTTTCGGGTTTTGTTGATTATATACTCTCTGATTACTGGCCCGATCGTAAAGTGCGATCGCCCGTTGTGTTTTACTGTTTCAACTAATGACCGTCGTCCTAAAGATTGCATGACTTTCAAGAGTTCGGGCGGTGATAATTGCAGGTTTTCTGGTATTTTTGAGATGTCTGCTGGTTCGGGGGTATTGGCTAGCCATGCGATCGCCTGTTGTTCGGATGCGGTTAGGCGATCGAAATGCTGGTGCAGCAGAGATTCTAAGTCACCTAAGAATAGGGTATCATAGGAGAGGAATTCGGAAACGCTACCGCCGAATAAGTCTTGAATCAATGTGGCAACTATATTTAACCATAAGGGATTGCCTCGGTAAAGGTCGATTAGTTCTGACCATTTCTCCGGTTCTGCTAATCCTTTTTCTCTGAATATTTCTTGTGCTTCGGGGCCTAAACCGTTGAGTTGCAGAGATTTGCAGGGGCGGTTTTCGCCTTCTAAGGCGGCGATTTCTCTGGGTTTTTCCCAACTCAGGAGGATGAGGCAACTGTTGTGGGATGATTCTGCTATTTGTTTGAAGAATGCGCCGTAATTTTCATATCCTGGTTGATAATTTCCTGCGAGTTGTCCGCTGCTGAAAATGGTTTGGATATCATCGAGGATGATGAGACAGCGGTGCGATCGTAAATATTCTAGTAGGGGCAATCCCCCCGTGGTTGCCCTTTCTTTCTGAGGCAATCCCCCCGTGGTTGCCCTTTCTTTCTGAGGCAATCCCCCCGTGGTTGCCCTTTCTTCGGGATAGGCGGCAGGCACGGAGGGGGCAGGCACGGAGGGGGCGGGCACGGAGGGGGCTTTCAGGGGTAGGTTTTTAATGATGACACCGGATTGGATAGTATAGAAACAGTGAGTTTTACACAGCTCCG
>NZ_JAUBPT010000202.1:0-12433 GCF_036700905.1 Microcoleus sp. S13_C3
GAAGCATCAGTAGTCGCAGTACCTAGTGCAGTCGTGTTTTGTAAGATGTTAACTGTACTGTTCGGTTCTGCCTTACCCGCGATCGCGCCTTTGGTACTCCCAGAAGTTGTGATAGTAGGTATTGCGGGGGCTTTAGCATCTATTGTCAAATCAACTGCCGTAGAAGCCCCAGAAACATTACCCGCAGCATCTGACGCTGTAGCAGTGAAGGCATAAGTGCCATCGACTAAAGCTGTCGTGGGGGTAAATGTCCAATTTCCCGAAGCATCAGTAGTCGCAGTACCTAGTGCAGTCGTGTTTTGTAAGATGTTAACTGTACTGTTCGGTTCTGCCTTACCCGCGATCGCGCCTTTGGTACTCCCAGAAGTTGTGATAGTAGGTATTGCGGGGGCTTTAGCATCTATTGTCAAATCAACTGCCGTAGAAGCCCCAGAAACATTACCCGCAGCATCTGACGCTGTAACAGTGAAGGCATAAGTGCCATCGACTAAAGCTGTCGTGGGGGTAAATGTCCAATTTCCCGAAGCATCAGTAGTCGCAGTACCTAGTGCAGTCGTGTTTTGTAAGATGTTAACTGTACTGTTCGGTTCTGCCTTACCAGAAATCGCGCCTTTGGTACTCCCAGAAGTTGTGATAGTAGGTATTGCGGGGGCTTTAGCATCTATTGTCAAATCAACTGCCGTAGAAGCCCCAGAAACATTACCCGCAGCATCTGACGCTGTAACAGTGAAGGCATAAGTGCCATCGGCTAAAGCTGTCGTGGGGGTAAATGTCCAATTTCCCGAAGCATCAGTAGTCGCAGTACCTAGTGCAGTCGTGTTTTGTAAGATGTTAACTGTACTGTTCGGTTCTGCCTTACCCGCGATCGCGCCTTTGGTACTCCCAGAAGTTGTAATGGTGGGGGCTGTGGGGGCAACGCCATCAACTAATACACCCGTTGTCGCAGCGACTCCATTTAAAGTCAGGGTGCCATTATTTTTAGTCGCATCTTGAATCGTCGCGCTGCCTGTGAGTGCTAAGTTAGCGCCTACAGTGATGCCATTGCTGTCAACGTTGCCTGATGCTACGGTGTAACGGAAAGTTTGGGTAGCTGATAACGCACCGGTGCCCGTGAGAATGGCATTGACAGTACCTCCAGTGTCGAGAGTGATGGGGAGGTTGGCGCTACCAGTACCGGGGATGATGGTGACGGGTTCGCTAAATGTTGCCGTGAAGTCGAGGTTTCCGCCGATGCCGTAAGTATTATTGGCGGGTACGGTGACGCTGGTAATGGTAGGGATGCCGTCGAACTTGTGCGTGTCGCCTGCGGTAGGAGTGCCGGTGACATTACCGGAGGCGAAGGTGAAGTTAGGGAGGGTAGGTGCGCCGATATTGATGGTTTTGCCTTCGGTGGCACCTGTGGCAATGTCAGAAGTTAGGAATAAGTAGCCTGGGGTGCCGGTGTTGATGGTTTGGGTGAGTCCGGTAAAGTTCAGGGGACTGCCGGATGCGACTGGGGGTTGGGTGCTGAGGGTGGTATCTCCCGCATCTAAAACGTTGTCGGTGGAGTAAATGAGTTTGAAATTAGCGATGTCTGCGGGGGTGTAAGTGCCGCTGGGAGTGAGGGTAACGCCTGTGAGTTGGGCGTTAAAGGTGGAAACGGCTAAGTCAATTTCGTAGAGTTTTTGGTTGGTTGTGCCTGCTAGTAGGGTAGTAGGAGTGAAGGTGGGAGTGGTGACAGCGATATCTGGTGTTGGTGCAGCAATAGTCCCGTAAACGTCGTTATTGTTTTGGCTGCTGCCGGCACCACCGCTGGGAGTTTTAGCACCGGGAATGTTTCCTTGACTGAGTGCGGTGTTGTTGGTGAAGGTGGCTCCTAATGAGGTGACGGTAGGTAGCACCGTTGGCATTCCTTGGTTGTTGCCATTGGTGTTGAAGACGCGCTCCATGGCGAAGATGGCGCCGCCAAAGCCGAGGCCGCCGCCGCCAAAGCCGCTATTGCCAGAGCCGCCTGTGGCGGTGTTAGTGCTGAAGGTGGCGTTGTTCAGGGTTAAAGAACCCGTGCGGATGAAGATGGCACCTCCTAAACCAGCCCCGCCACCGCCGCCGGTGCCGCCGCCGCCATTGCCACCGCCAAAGCCGCCTTTGCCACTATTGCCACTATTGCCGACGCCGCCGGCGCCGCCGCCATAGCCGCCATAGCCGCCGCTATTCTTGCCAAAGCCGCCGCCGCCGCCAAAGCCGCCAAAGCCGCCTATGCCTGTGGTGATTATGCCTACGCTGTAGCCGCCGCCGCCGCCAAAGCCGCCGACGCCGCCGCCGCCACCAGCACTGTTGCCGACGCCGCCGCGGCCAAAGCCGCCGGCGCCGCCGCCGCCGTAATTGCCGTTGCCTCCATAAGCACCAGCACTGCTACTGCTACTTGCAAATAGCCCGCCGCCACCGCTACCACCAACGTTGCCGAACATTCCGGCACCACCGAAACTGAAACCTGCTTGTGTACCATTACCGCCGACAGCGCTGTTATTGCTAAAAGTGACGTTATTCACCGTGACGCTGCCGTCATAAATGAACAAGCCGCCTCCCATGCCAGCACCCCCACCACCCAAACCACTAATTCCTCCTTGGGCTTTGCTGTTGGTGACAGTCATGTTGGAGAAATTGACGGTTCCCTGTTTGACAAAGAAGGGACGAAAATTATTCCCGCCACTGACACTAAAGTTATTGCCAATAAAATCAATGTTGCTGTTAACTAGGGTCTTCATTACCCCTGTAACAGTGACGTTGGTTTGTAGGGTAATGGTGTCATCTCCGGCTAGGGAATTAGCCTCTAAAATTGCTTTGCTTAATGTGCCTGCTCCAGTGCCAGTACCATCATCAGTTGTCGCCGTGACATTAAAAATCTCTAGTGTATAGTCATAATCTTCCATCGCCTGCCGATTAAACGGCACGGCGGATTCAATCTGGCCCGTTACTATTTCTAAATCCCAGTCGCCGCCTTTAGCTGCAGAACCCGTCAAGTCGTTAGAGGCTGCGACATCTGCACCTGTGAGTTCACTCAACCGCTTGACAAAATTATTGCCCGTTTCTGTGGCGGCGACATCGCATCCATAAAGTAGGATATCTCCGTTCTCTGTCAGAGCATTTCCCCACTGTTTTAGCTGAGTGTTGAAATTTTCTATGTCATTCCCATTGAGTACGTCTGCACCGAGTTTTAAACTGCCTTCGCTGCCGTGAGAAACTACATGAACAGCTTCAATGCCACTTTCACTAGCCAGTGCTTGGGTAATTTGTTCAATGCCACTACGCTTGTCATCTAAAATGACTATTTTGGCGTTAGCATCTGCGCCCTCTATCAAGTTTTGATAATTCTGTACAGAAGAGTCAACGAAAATAATTTGCTTGTTGGCGGTTGATGAGTTCATAATTCCTGCTATCCTTTATATCTATCGTTTACATTTAAGTCCGGCAGGGGTTGAAACCCCCGCATCAAAGCTTAATCTCAAATCCGGTGCCATTGGAATTGATATTACCCACAGTCAGGACACGGCACCGTGCCAATTGGTGTCAACTTAAGCTGTGTTCCCGCCAATTCAGCTAGTAAACCCGCCAGTCCGCCAGGGAATGAATTCCCTGTCTCATAGCTCAAGTCCTCTTAAGAGGACTAATGAGTTTTTCAGTCCTCATAGCGAGGACTTTCGCTTTGAGGCAGGGGTTTCAACCCCTGCCGGACTGTGGCTTCGCTACAATCGCACTAGCACGACTATTTGTTGAATCTGTCCAAAAAGATAAGCCATCAAATCGCTCAAACAAATCGGGGGGTAAAATTGTTTTTCTCGGTTTAAACTCGACTTGAGCACGCACTTGATGTAACCCTTGTGTTTTGAGCTTATTATCAAATTCTGGCTCGTGATATTGAACATTCTCGAAATCATGCTCAAAATACTGTTCCCCAAGAAATTGATAAATCAGCGACATTGTTTTAGCCGGCTTTATGGTTAATAGATCGTAATCTACCAGTAGAAGAGATGCACTCTGTTCGCTATAAAATGCTTCTTTAAGAGCGTTATAAGCATAACCAACTAAACGCGAACCTTGACTTAATGCTTCGGTACGGCTATAAACTGTAGCCCGTTCCGCTGGATTATTAAATAACCTCGAAACATCAAAGGCGTTGCGGCGAATCAGTAGCTCAATGCTGTCCATAATCCAAGCGATATTTCTGACGCAGCAGATGACTTTAGCTTCGGGAAATAGTTCCAGAATTAATGGCAATTTGCTGCACCAAAGACGATTGGTGTCGAATATCACTTCTTTTTCAGCTTGCGGGTGGTAATAAGCTGAAAAGATGCTCATAATCAGTGCCCGTTTTTGTTCAGAGGAAATAAATACGGAAAACTCATTATCTTCGCTCATGGCTTCCAACATTCTCTCCACTAATCCCCCGACTGGGCTAGTCATAGCAGCGTGAAAGCGGGGATTTTGTCGTAGTAATGCACCCAGTAAAGTAGAGCCTGAGCGGGGTAGTCCTGATATGAAGTGGGCTTTCACTGGCCTCGTGGGGGAATGGGTTTCTATAACATTAGATGCAACTTAAATATATCATACCACAGACATATCTTTTATAGCATACTTTTATTTAACATTTCGCAACACAACATCCAGGTTTACGATATCTTTACAATCTAGACATCGTGGGTTGGCTTTCCCCTATCTCTATCGTTGCTTAGGGCCCCTGCCTCTGTAAAGTCGGAAAAGTCGGATCATAAAGTCGGAAAAGTCGGATCTTTGCCATGAGGACATAATTTAGATATCCAAGAAAGGCTGTGGGTATGAGGGTTTATTTGTTTTAGCGGAATTTTATTGGCTATTTTGCCAGACAGCATAAAAGTTGACGATATCTTGAGAATCTAGACATCGCCTTTGTTAATTACTCTGGAATTTTTGACCGCAGATGGTGGTGGATATACGCAGATGGACGCAGATTAGGATACAGTTTGTTTAGTTACTTCTACATAAATATGTTCTAATCGCACCGGATACCGAGCGATTGAATCAATTGAAATCCCGTCGAACAGCAAAATAATTTCTTTTAATTCTAAACGTTCCGGCAGCCAAAAAGCTAAATCGCTACCGTAGCGGCGGGGAATGAAACTGTATTGTTTAGCGCGGGCGATGACTTCAGCTTCTTCGTCGGTTTTTACCACGATAATTTCTTGAGCAGGAATCAGTTTTTGCAACTCCTCCAAACTGCCCTCAGCCACAATGCTGCCATTCTTTAAAATCCCAATTCTGTGACACAGCCGCTCAGCTTCATCCAACAAGTGAGTTGTCAGCAAAATTGTAATTCCTTCCGATTGCAAGCGCTGAATTAACTCCCAAATTTCGTAGCGAGCCTCAATATCTAAACCCGTTGTGGGTTCATCTAAAATTACTAATTTAGGCTGATGTACCAAAGCCACCGCAATATTCAAACGGCGCTGCATTCCTCCGCTCAAAGTTTCCACGGGGCTTGTAGCTCTATCTGTCAAATTTACTGCTTTCAAACAGTGCCTTACTTGATAGCGCCGCTGCTTGCGCTCTAAGCCGTAAATTTGAGCAAAAAAGTTGAGGTTTTCTTCGCAGCTAAGGCTTTTGTAAAGCAAGTTTTCTTGGGGCGCTACACCGATTAAGGATTTTGTAGAGTCAGAAACAGGTTCGCCATTAATAGAAACTTTGCCACTGTCGGCATTTAGCAAATTGCATAAAATATTGATAGTGGTAGTTTTGCCAGCACCGTTTTGCCCCAGCAAACCGTAAATTTCTCCAGCTTGAATGTGCAGTGTTAAATCTTTAAGCACTGAACGCTCGCCATAGGACTTATTTAGCTTTTCTATTTGCAGCACTGCTTTAATTCTCCGTATTATTTTATATATTTACGGTTGTTTCTGAATGATTAAACCGCAGAGAGCGCAGAGGGCGCAGAGAAGAGAGAGATGAATAATTACGACATAATAATGAGATAGTTTTAAAGTCTTCTTTCTACTCTCAGCATCCTGCGGTAAGAAAGCCACCCACCTGCAATCATGGCAATAGAAAATATGAATAAATACCAGAAGTGTTCGGAAATATCAGCCAAATCTTTGCCGTCAGCCCACACGCCCATCAGCGCTTCGTTCATGTGATAAATTGGATTGTACTGGGCGAGATCCAGCAGACTTTTGGGAAAGAGCGAAGTAGGCAAAAATGCGCCTCCTAAAATCAACAAAGGAACGCCGAAAGCGGCTACTAGCGAGTTGACATCTTCAGTGCGCCTCGCAAACTGGGTGCCGAGAATAAAGCCTACACCTACATAAGATACAATACTGAGCAGAATAATCGCACATCCTAACAGGATAGAGCCTTGAAATTGTGCTCCTAAACAAGAGGCGATCGTATATACTAAAATCACTTGACCGATGCCGATGCAACTGTGAGCCAGGAAAATTCCTAAAAAGTAGGATGTGCCGCTCAGCGGGGAAATAAACAACCGTTTGAGGGTATGCTGTTCTCGCTCTGCTACTACTGTTGCTACGCTACCACCGAGACAGCTAAAAAATAAAGCTGCTCCTACTAAGCTTGCAGGTGCAGCAGTTTCAAAGGCTTTTGCTGTGGTGAGATTAGCGCGTTCTTTTAAAATTAAACCGTTAATTAGCAAGATAGAAACTGGAAATATACTCCACAAGACTAAGCTGCGTCGCCGCCTACCCAATTCAATTAAAATTCGCTGCGCTACTGCGAGGGTTTCGTACCAGTATTTCATCTTAAGTTTGTTAGCATTGTTATTGTCGGGAATCACAAATTAAAGTTAATAGTTTATGATACAGTCATTACATAACCTTGTCAAATAACAGTTCAAAATATAAATAATTGAATTAACATCAGGCAAGGTGGGAGAGGTCAATGCCCATTGGTGTCAACTTAAGTTTTGCGTCGGCCAGTCCTCCCGCTCACCCGGCAGTCCGCCAGGGAATGAATTCCACGGGGCTTATAGCTAAAGTCCTCTGAAAGAGGACTGAAGAACTCATTAGTCCTATGCAAGAGGACTTTAGCTTTGAGGCAGGGGTTTCAACAAGAGCCGGACTATTGGTTGTACGTTAAGTTGACGCCAATGGGCAATGCCGTTTCCCTAGCCCCAAAATAATCGTCCTGGTGAGGATTTAACCATCGCCGGATTAATTTTAGGGAAAGGGCACTGCCGTGTCCTGATTTCGGGTAATACTGACATCTTGCAGCAATATCAATAAGAGGATTTTTCGTGGGGTCGGGCGGGTTTATAGAACCTATTTGCAAGCTTTAAGGCTGTTGGCGAACCCGCCCCTACGGCTAATTGAGAATGGTGCAAGATATCAGGTAATACCAATTTTTTATGAGGCCCCGTAGAATCCGAGCCCCCCTTAGCTTGCCCCCTACTCAACCCCTACTCCCCTTAATAAGGGGGGGACAAGGGACAAGATTCCGATCAAAGTCAACCCCTACTCCCCAACAATCAGGGGGAGTAGGGGGTATGCGAGGGGGATCGAGACTTAGCTACAAGCGAGATTTATCAATGGTTTCAGTCTTAAGTTGTCACCAATGGGCAATACCGTTTCCCCACCCCCAAAATAATCCATAATTCTTACTTAATTGTAAAGTTCTTACCTCTGTAGCATCCTTGAAAAGAAGTTAAACTGGTGCTGTTTCTCTGTTCCAATTTAGTCACGAGGGAAGAAGTATTGGAACTGTCAGGGGTAGCACCCCACTTGTAGATAAAGTCGCCGAGATTGTCTCCGGTTTCTTCGTAGCTGTGCTCTTCAATTGGAATTCCCGAAACTCCTGAAACAGTTTGGTTGTGGTATCCGTTAACGATGATTTTTTCGATAACGGCCCCCGGTTCTGCGGTAATGTTCCATTGCACGGGTTCATAAGCTGAAAATGCGAGAATTATGGGCTTGTTTCGACGTTCTACTTTGACTTCGATCCTCTCCGAGGGCTTCGCTAACGCCCTTTTAGATAAATTTCGGTCCTTGTGATCCGCATTGGCTTCGTAAACGCCTATTAAATGAAGTTCTTTGTTTCCGCTTGAGGAACCGATATAAGCTGAAAAATCGTCTGAACCGCCAAGCCCGCAGTTGGCGCCCGAACTAATTGGGGAAACAAAAGCTGTTTTTTCGGCTATTTTCTGCTGCACTGCCGGCACTACCCACAATCCGGTGCCGATGCCTAAAGCACCTATCAAAGCGGCCGCGATACCGAAAGGAAGGGCATTTGTCAGGTGGCGAACAACTGGTTTGGCTGTTAGTTGAGATAGGGTTTGCTGCCAAGTTTCACCAGTTTGTCGATCGGCATTCCCGCCATCGAGACAGGCCAATAAACCTAAACTTTCCGGCTGTTCCAGCAGACTTTGAACAGTTTTCCCTTCGCCGACGTAGAGATTTCTAGTTGCGGTGTCTAAAAGCAGCCAGTAGCGATCGCCCTCGCCGAGGTTGTACTCTTGTACGGCAGGATCGACTAAATCGTGCTGCAAAAACACCAGCCAAGCCATATTATTGCCAGTGCCGACTGTTTTGCCGTCGCTGGAAATAAGTTGGTCGATGTCTGGTTCCCAGCGCCAAGCTACCCAGCGACTATCTCCTCGATAGCCGAGGGATTTTTCTAGTTGCGGATGAGCGGTTATTTCTAAGCGTTGAACTAAGTTTGACACTCTTATGTCCTCCTCAAGTGCGATCGGCTCTAGAGCAATTTTGTGGCAATTTAAAACAAATATTTTGCTCTTGACATCCTCCCGGCCGTGAACGACGGGGATTCCTAAACCTCACGATTTAGGTTTCTGTTTCTTAGCAGTCGCCTTCACAGATTTACTCTGTTGGGGTCTTACACTCGCTCCACAGACTGACACCGCAAGCCCTGCGGCCAAAATGTTTTTACTCGCGTTAATGTCACGGTCATGGTGAGTTCCGCACTCTGGACATTCCCATTCTCTAACACTTAACGGCAATTCACGGACAATATGCCCACAATTACTGCACCGCTTAGAACTAGGAAACCATCTATCTATCTCAATATAAGTTCTCCCATACCAACGGCATTTGTAAGCTAATTGACGGGTTATTTCTCCCCAACTTACATCTGATATAGATTGGGCTAACTTGGGAGTTTTGACCAGGTTTTTCACCGCTAAATTCTCAACTACAATCGTTTGGTTTTCACGAACTAATTGAGTCGTTAGCTTATGTAAATGGTCTTTTCTGCTATCGGTTATTTGAGCGTGAACCTTAGCTACCTTAATTCTTGCTTTTTCTCTATTTTTTGACCCTTTCTGTTTGCGAGAAAGAGTTTTTTGGACTTTACGCAATCTTCGGTAATGTTTCTTAAAGTGTTTAGGATTAGCGACTTTATCCCCGTCGCTAGTAATCATAAGACTACTAATTCCTAAGTCAATTCCTATCACTTTGTCGCTAACAGGTAAGGGTTTAATAGTTGGATCATCAAATCTAATTGAGATATGCCAACGTCCTGATGGATGTAATTTAACCGTTACCGTACTAGCTTCACAATATGAGGGTATTTGTCTTGACCATCGAATAGGTAAAGGGTCTAAACATTTAGCTAAATAAATTTGTCCGTTTTTAAAATTAAAAGCAGACTTGGTAAATTCTACACTTCCTCCTTGATGTTTTTTCTTAAAGTTAGGATACCTAGCACTACCAGCAAAGAAATTAGTAAAAGCTGTTTGTAAATGTCTCAAGCCTTGCTGTAAAGGAACACAACTAACTTCATTTAAAAAGTCTAATTCTTCTTGCTTTTTCCAAGACGTTAACATTGAGGAAGTTTGACTGTATCCTATTCTTTCTTGCCTTTCGTACCATGCTTGAGTTCTTTCGTGGAGAGCTTTATTGTAAACCAATCTTACACAGCCGACGGTACGCCGCAATAGCGACTCTTGTTCTGGCGTTGGGTAAAATCGGTAACTGTGAGCTTTTTCCATACCTCACATTTTAGCATATATTTGGTGAAATGTTAAAATTAAATAGTAAAGCCGTCCTCGAACGACGAGGTTTGGGACCCCAAATTTTCGATGACTGCTTCTACCTGGTTGTCCAGTTTTAAAAGAGTGCTTGGCTAATAGCGTCTACAAGTTCTTAGCTTAACTTTTATTTGGCTACTCTGCTACAAAATATGCCGATCGCACCTGAGAGCAATATTAAGCAGGCAAATAAATATTCCGGCTTTCTCGCTGGTGAAATATCCCTGAAAAAGAGAACGTTTCCGAGAAACCCGGTTTCTGTAAAAGTTCTGACACTTCGCTGATTACTGGCGGGGGCCATCAATCGCCTCTCTAGTC
The DNA here is from genome assembly GCF_036700905.1 of Microcoleus sp. S13_C3. Taxonomy (NCBI): domain Bacteria; kingdom Bacillati; phylum Cyanobacteriota; class Cyanophyceae; order Oscillatoriales; family Microcoleaceae; genus Microcoleus; species Microcoleus sp. S13_C3. The sequence goes on from NZ_JAUBPT010000202.1 coordinate 10,322, forward strand.
GGTGCAAGACCTCCGGGGCTAAAGGAACTCGGTGGCACTCTCGGAAGATTGAGATTGCGATTTGGAACTAAATCGCTGTTGCTGTCACCAGCAGTTCCACCCGTGGGAGATGCACTGTTATTGGGATTGGTACTCGGTGAACTTCCCGGATTGAGATTATTGGGATTGGTATTCGGCGAACTTCCCGGATTGAGATTATTGGGATTGGTACTCGGTGAACTTCCCGGATTGAGATTATTGGGAGTGGTACTCGGTGAACTTCCCGGATTGGCATTGGGAATACCTGCAGGCGAAGTTCCCGGATTGGCATTGTTGTTGGGAGTACCTGCGGGCGAAGTTCCCGGATTCGCATTGGGAGTACCTGCGGGCGAAGTTCCCGGATTCGCATTGGGAGTACCTGCGGGCGAAGTCCCCGGAGTCAGAGTATTGGGATTGTTGGGATTTGCCGTACCTGCAGGAGTAGTTATCGGGGTGCCGACAGCATCTCTGGTGAGGGCGTTGGGGTTCGGGGGAGGAGGCGGAGGAGTGGCTGCATTGGGGTTATTTGCAGGAGCATTCCCCGCAGCAGTGTTTTGGGGAGCAGCATTGCTGCCGCACAAGCTGACTAAATCAAAAGTTGTGCCACCTCGGGTTTCTATGAAGCAAACCGGCACATTTACTTGGGGGTTTGAGGCTCTGGGAAAATCGGCTGTTCCCGGCATGGGACGGCTAAAGGCAGCTTCAGCCATCAGTGGGGTCAAGGCCGCCGATAGAGCGGCGATTGTTCGCAATAATCTCATCAGCGTTTCCTCAAATGTTAAAGTTTATTTTCTCCAGTATTGCCCATACAATGCCAAGTGTCGTCACTCTAAAAGCCGATCGATCTTTTTGACAACTGCTTCTACAGGCCCACCGCTGGCTGCAACATCTGGCGAACGCAGAAAATAGAGGTAGAAAAAGCCGAAAGTGCAACAGTCACGCATCCGTTGCCCTTCTTCCTTAATATTTTTAGTACCGAATTCGCGGGTCAACGTAAGCGTTCAAAATATCAATTACAATGCTGGCAATTACGACAATTGCCGCAAAAAACACCACAATACCTTGAACAGTTGGATAATCCCGCAAGCTAATCGCTTCGTAAAGGCGATTTGCCAACCCCGGCCAAGAAAAAGTAACCTCTGTTAAAATAGCACCGCCCAACAGTGCAGCAAAAGTCAATCCTAAGACAGTAATCACCGGAATTAGTGCATTTTTGAGAGCGTGAGCCCATAAAATCTGGAATTCTGGAATGCCTCTGGCTCTAGCTGCTTCGACATAATCTGCTTGCAAAGTTTGCTTGAGATTCACTCTCACAATGCGCTCGAAAATGCCGCTCAAAAGAATCCCCAACGTCAAACTCGGAAGTGCCAAATAATGCAAAGATGTGAGAAACTGACCAAGGTTAGCGCTCAGGAGACTGTCAATAGTGTATAGTCCTGTGTAGCCTTCGGGGGCGGGGAATGTCACGGGAAAGCGAGTTCCCAAGGGAAACCATCCCAACTGCACTGCGAAAATCAATTGCAAAACCATGCCGGCCCAAAAAGCGGGCAGCGAGTAAGTGATAATGCCAAACAAACGGCCGACAGCATCGAAAATAGTGTTGGGGCGGGATGCTGCTAAGGAACCGATACTGATGCCGACAATTAAAGCTATGGCCATGCTACAAACTGCTAATTCCACTGTAGCGGGGAAATAATCTCCGATAATTTGCCACACGGTTTGTCCGCGAGTGGTGATGGAGGTTCCCAAGTCGAAGCTCAACAAGTCTTTCATGTATTTGAGATATTGCTGCCACAGGGGTGCGTCGAGGCCGAGTTGGGTTCGCATTGCTTCTTTGGCGGCTGCGGGAGCTCGTGAGCCGAGAATGGCATCTATGGGATCGCCTGGAGTAGCCCGCAGCAATAAAAATACTGCTGTGGTGATTGTCCATAACATTAGCGGTGCGAGGAGCAAGCGGAGAAAAATATAAGATTGCAGGGCTTTGGAACGAGACATAATATTTGGGAATTGTGAATAAATCAGTCATTAGTCATTAGTCATTAGTCATTAGTCATTAGTCATTAGTCATTAGTCATTAGTCATTAGTCATTAGTC
>NZ_JAUBPT010000203.1:0-12332 GCF_036700905.1 Microcoleus sp. S13_C3
CGCTTTAAATTCAGTTCCAATTCTAGTTGTTAACATTTCTTTACTTACCTTTGTTTTTTTATACCGACCTACTTAGTCCAAATTATAGAAAATAATCGCCCTTTTGATGAATTAGATTTAGAATCAGAAAAAGCAGGTCAGTGGAATGCTTCGCCACAAGCAAAATTTGAACGCTTATTGCGCGAAACGAGCGTTAACGTGGGGTTATTGTGCAACGGTTCGCTATTGCGCTTGGTTTATGCGCCGCGTGGCGAATCGTCGGGGTATTTGACGTTTCCGGTGGCGGCAATGTGCGAAGTGGCCGGCCGCCCAATTTTAAGTGCGATGGTAATGCTGTTAGGTTCGGATCGCCTTTTTGTGGCGCCGCCGGAACGCCGTTTGCCAGCTTTGTTGCAGGAAAGTCGCAAATATCAAAGTGAAGTTTCGACAAAATTAGCCGAACAGGTTTTAGATGCCCTCTGGGAATTGTTGCGGGGATTTCAGACAGCGGATGAGGCGAGTAATGGTAAGTTATTGAGTGAAATTGCTCAAACACAACCGCAGCATATTTATGGGGGATTGATTACAACTTTAATGCGGTTGGTGTTTTTGTTGTACGCCGAAGATGAGGGGTTGATGCCGCAAGATTCGGTGTATGCGCGGAATTATGCGGTGACGGGACTGTATGAACGGTTGCAAATTGATGCGGGAAATTATCCCGATACGATGGATCAGCGGTATGGCGCTTGGGCGTGGTTGTTAAGTTTGTTTGGGTTGGTTTATGAGGGCGGCGGCCATTTACCTCGGTATTTACCGGCCCGTCACGGTCAGTTATTTGACCCGGATGAATACCCGTTTTTACTAGGTAAAAAAGTAGGGTGCGTTGCGGCCGAAAATCTCGGTGAAATGTCAAAAACTGAACAAGCGACGCACCAAACAAACTCAGTAGGGTGCGTCGCCACCGAAAATCTCGGTGAAATGTCAAAAACTGAACAAGCGACGCACCAAACAACTCAAACAGCGACGCACCAAACAAACTTAGAAACAGCAACGCATCTTACAGAAGTGCCGCGTATTTCCGATGGGGTGATTTTTCGGGTATTAAATCGGTTGTTGATTTTGGAGGGAGACAGACTTTCTTACCGTGCTCTCGATGTCGAACAAATTGGTTCGGTTTACGAAGCGGTGATGGGTTACGAAGTCGAACGGGCCCAGAGTCCATCTATAGGAGTGTGGAGTAAACCTAAAAGTTCAAAAGTCTCTGTTACGGTTGTGGTTAGCGTCGAGGAAATTCTCAAAACTAAGGCAAATGACCGCGCTAAATATTTAAAAGAAGTGGCGGGATGCGAGATTTCGGGAAATTCTCTCAAAGGGTTAAAGGAAGCGAAAAACGCTGATGATTTAGTCGCGGCGTTAGGGCGAAAAGTGTCGCCACAAACTCCCAATTTATTGCCAGTTGGTTCTCTTTATTTGCAACCAGGCGAAGAACGTCGGCGCAGTGGTTCGCATTATACACCCCGTGCGATGACGGAACCAATTGTGAGGGAAACTCTCAGACCGATATTAGCAACATTGGGAGAAAATGCCACGCCTGAAGAGATTTTAGAGTTAAAAATTTGCGATTTGGCGATGGGTTCGGGGGCGTTTTTGGTGGAAAGTTGCCGTCAGTTGGCGGAGAGGTTAGTTGAGGCTTGGAATAAACACAATTCTTTGCCGGAAATTCCCCTTGATGAATATCCTTTGTTGTTTGCGCGGCGATTGGTAGCGCAGCGGTGTTTGTATGGGGTGGATAAAAATCCGTTTGCAACTAATTTGGCGAAGTTGTCGCTATGGTTGGTGACTTTGGCGAAAGAACATCCGTTTACTTTTTTAGATCATGCCTTGAAATGTGGCGATTCTTTGGTGGGGTTGACTCGTGCGGAAATTGGGGAGTTTGTGAAGGCGACGGATATTTATAATGAGCCTTTATTGGCGTTGTTAAAAGATAAGGTAGAACAAGCTAAGATTTATCGGGATGAGATTGCGAAGTTAGATGACGATTCAGATGTGGAAAAACGGCAACGGTTTGAAAAGGCGGAATCGGAATTACAGGAAGCTAGGTTAACGGCAAATATTGCCCTTGCTGCTTTTTTTGCTGGGGACAAAGAAAAGGAACGGAAGGAAAAAAGAATTGAGTTTTCGCAGAAGGTTAATGATTGGCGTTCGGGGGTGGTTAATATTAAGCAGGTGGAAGGGATTGCTGAAAGTTTGCAGATGTTAGAAAAGCCAATTATGCCGTTTAATTGGGAGATTGAATTTCCAGAAGTGTTTGATAGGAAGAATCCGGGGTTTGATGCGATTATCGGCAATCCGCCGTTTGCGGGTAAGAATACGGCGATTAATGCGAATGTACCTGGATTTATGGATTGGTTAAAGGTGGTTCATCCAGAATCGCATGGAAATTCTGATTTAGTGGCGCACTTTTTTAGACGGGCTTTTACGATTATCAGAAATGGCGGTGGTTTTGGTTTAATTGCTACGAATACGATTGCTCAAGGTGATACGCGGAGTACGGGGTTAAGATATATTTGTCAGAAGGGCGGTATTATTTATAATGCGACGAAGCGGTTTAAGTGGCCGGGTTTGGCGGCGGTGGTGGTGAGTGTGATTCACATTCAAAAAGTCGGGTGCGTCGCTACTAAAAATCTCGATTTATCCTCAATATCTCTCGCGGCGACGCACCCGACACAAGGCGATTTATCATCAATATCTCTGGCGGCGACGCAGCCGATTCTCGATGGGCGACAAGTTCCTAAAATTTCTGCTTTTCTGTTTCATGCGGGGGGTAATGAAAATCCTCAAACTTTATTAGCAAATGCTGGTAAAGGTTTTATCGGTAGCTATGTGCTAGGGATGGGGTTTACCTTTGATGATACGAACCCGGAGGCGACACCGATTGCAGAAATGCACCGTTTAATTGAACAAAATCCTAAAAATGCTGAGCGCATTTTTCCTTATATTGGCGGTGAGGAGGTTAATTCTAGTCCAACTCATGCTCATCATCGTTATGTGATTAATTTTGGTGAGATGACTGAGGCCCAGGCGCGGGAATATCCAGATTTGATGAGGATTGTAGAAGAGAAAGTTAAGCCTGAGAGATTAAAGCTAGGGGATAACCCAGATGCTAAAAGGCGTAAAAATAATTGGTGGCTTTGGGGGAGATATACACCTGCTTTGTTTAAGGCGATATATGGATTGGATCGTGTATTAGTTAGCTGCCTTGTTAGCAAGTATTTATCTTTTGCATTTCTTCGTAATGGAACAGTTTACTCCAAAAATACAGCAGTTTTTACAATTAATAAAAACAGTGGTTTTATTATCTTGCAAAGTCGTGTACATGAAATATGGGCTTGGTTTTTCTCTTCAACCATGAAGGATGATTTAAACTACTCTCCCACAGACTGCTTTGAAACCTTCCCCTTCCCCTCAAACTGGGAAACCAACCCGGAATTAGAAGAAAAAGGCAAAACCTACTACGAATATCGCGCCGCCTTAATGGTACGCAACAACCAGGGACTCACCGAAACATATAACCGCTTCCACGACCCCGACGATCGCCACCCGGATATAATAAAACTGCGACAATTACATCAAGAATGCGATCGAGCCGTATTAAACGCCTACGGGTGGACAGACATCGCCACCGACTGCGAATTTATCCTTGACTACGAAGAAGAAGAGGAAGAAATCGAAGGAATTAGCAAACGCCAGAAGAAAAAACCTTGGCGGTATAAATGGCCTGAAGAAATCCACGATGAAGTATTAGCGAGATTGCTTGAATTGAATCTGAAACGCTCTCAAGAGGAAAGTCTGGGAGGGAAAGCGGCTGAGGCGAAGGCGAAAGGAGGTAAAAAGACAGCTTCTAAATCTCGCAAAAACGTTTCAGATAAGCCGCCTCGTATCCTTGGTTTTCCTGATAGTCTGTAATCTGTAGGGTGCGTCAGGGGAAGATTTATCGCAATTAGCAGAGAATTGATGACTGACGCACCCTACTCACACCATTGCAACCAACTTATCAATAGTCTGAGATGCCCAAGATTGTACTTCATTTTCTTGCAAAACTTCCGCCCCCAAACTCCTGTAAGTTGAGATAGTTGTTTGATACACTTTGTTTAGTTTTTCATAATCCTGCCACTCTTGTTTTGGGGGAAGTGCAACAATTCCTATAGGCAATTTAGTGTCAGATTCTTTAACATCTAAAATCATCCAAGAAATAGAATCTTGCAAAGTTTCAGGCGGGTGAACTTCAAAGGATATTCCATGCGCGACCAAGTAAGGTTGACCGTTAGCAACAACCGCATCAAACGTATGTTCTTTATGACTTCCTTTTACAGGAAAATCATTTTTTAGCATTTCTCTTAAAGCAGGTTTATCATCATAAGATCTAAGAGTGTTTCTAATTATAGAAGTTGTAATTCTTGCAGCATCGTGGCGATTTCGCTTAGTTTTTGCAGAAACTACATTAACCAGGTAAGTCTGCGCGATATCTTCTAATAAACTCTCGACATTTTCCAAAGATCCGCGAGGTTCTGTGAATTGAATACTGTTAATCCAACCCTGTGCAATTTTTTTTAATCGCTCATGTTTAGGAGTGCCATCTGGCTCATCTCCGGGGAAAAGCAAACCCTCACTGGCGGCGAAGTTCATTCGTTTCGCAAAGTCTCTGAGAAAATGAATATCTTCACGCCCAAAAGCCTGCACTCGACTCCAATTATTTAAAAATTGTACGCGCACATCATTATCATCAAAAGCAACAACGCCAATATTAATCCGTTCGTCAGCGATGGGATTGGGGACGTATTGAACGATACTATATCTGCTTGCCATTGCTTTTGACTCCCTCTATAAGAAAGTGCTTACAAAAAAGTTAATAATTGTTGTTGCTGTCTAGTTAAGTATTCTACTAGAGTAACACGCTCGTCAAGAGTTAGCCCCCACTCGCTAGGCGGAGCCGCCACTGCTTGAATGATTGTTGCTTCACTGACGCTTTCAAGCCCCCGGAGTGCCGAGCTAATCTCATCTGGGGTAAAGTTGCAATTTTCACGCAAATAGGAGTTTAGTTCAGCTTGGGGTGCTGGTATCAGATCACGCTCTGTCCAATTGGGGCCACCGGGAAAGAAATGACCATGATCCACCGAGTAAACTAATCGCGGTGGATTTTTCTGGAAAATAAACTGGATGTCGTTAGCATAGACCCATCCGTACAACACAGCAAGCAAAACAAACCTGGATCTATTTTTAGGTTCGCTAGTTGCAATCAAACCACAATCATCACGGCAATCTGGTATAAAGAGAGTAGCGTGTGCTGTGCCTGGAGGAATATGAGAGAGACGAGGTTCAATCGCAATAAGTTCAGCCGATACTTCAACAATCTTAGGTTCGCCAACGGGTGCGCCTATTGCAAAGCCAAGCTTTGCAGTAATCTGGTCATTTACAATTTGTCTGCCTGCTTGCTGACCTTTAACCACATACTCTCCACCATCATTACACTTAAGCAAAACCGGTTCTGCTTTCGTCCTCCATGCTCTGCGAAAAGTTGTTGCCCTGATGGGTATTTCAGGTTGTGAAAGCGCATCGTTTAGCTTTTGCTTCCAGTGTTCCCTCGCGTTTTCTGTATTTTCGCTTTTGCCCACAAAAAAAAGTATAAAATTTAGGTATATCCTCCTAAATTATCCTATTGCTATCTGCTTTGTCAATTTATTTAACGAAAAAACTTGACGTAATACCCAGAGCTTAAGATAATAAATAGGAACCTGCGTTATACAAAGCATTGGCAAGAAAAGTGAAACTTTATAAATCCCCAGATTTTCGAGAGGCTATCTGGGCGGATTGAAGACATTTTGCAAATGTCGGTAAAGTAATTAAACTTCAATGAGGTATTACATAATGTTTGATGCTTTAAAATCGTGGCTATCATCTTTAACGCCGACTCAACTGCAAACATACCAACCATTATTCTATATTGTTTTTGGATCGATAACTATTATTTTTGGATTGGTTAATATAAGTAAAGTTATTTATGACTGGAATAAAGATAAAATAAAAATAACCCTTCAACTTAGGCGAGATAGTGTTAGTTTACCAGCCATCCAACAGCCATCAAGAAATTATTTATTAATTGAAGTTGTAAACAAAGGTTATAAGGATGTAATAATTAATGAAATAGGAATTGCGGTGCCAGGTAAAAACGATATTAATGTTGTAGATATGCCTTGGACATTTCCTATATTAAAAGGATATGAAAAGGAAATAATGGGAAGTCTGGAATGGGTAGCCATTCCCGGTACAGTGAATCCACAATCTATAGGGATAGCTCAAATTTTATTTTCTAACTTAGAAGAAGCTTATAATAATATAAAAAAAGAAAAAGAACTGTCGCTTGAAGAGCCAGGATACCTGCGAACACGTAATCTTATCAATGCGTATGAAGAATTGATGAAGTCGTATAACACTAGCACTCAAGTGCTGACGGTCAAACCTTATACAGTGACTACTACAGGTCAGCGTTTTCTTGGAAAAAAAACAAAGATTCAATTAGGAAACCTTCATACAGCCGTGCAAGCTACGACTCAAAAAAAAAGATTCCTTTGATACAAGTAAGGAATCATTTAGGGATTAAAGTTTGGACTAATTATTAAACAATCTAATTAAAGGTAAAGACATATTAATGAATATCAATGCAACCCCGACAACCCCCGCCCAAGTCCGCCAACACCTAATCGACGCCTTACAACTCGACCTCATCGGCCCCATCCCTGACGACGAAGCCCACGCCGCAGAAATCATCAACCAACCCCCTTCCCGCTGGTATCTCAGCGGTTTTCTCGTACCCTACGGGGCCGGCCTCGAACAGCGCAGCGACGACACCAGCAACGACGAACTCGACGAACTCAGTCGCCCCAGTCCCGGCGACGACGAAAACCCCCCGGAAAAATCCTCCGCCCGCAGAGCATTTTTTCCCTCTTCAATGGGGCTGAGTTTCCTGGTTCCCAAAGAAGCAACTCACTTCCGGGCGATCGCATCTTGGGGCGACTACTCGCCCATTCCCACAGAAGAGGAAAAAGCAGAAACCAAACTGCAAAGTCTCGTCTCCGGTGATTGGCTGCGGAAACCTCAACAGGTAGAACTAGATGTTCCCATCAAAAGCAGCACCGCGCCCTACACTTTGGACATTCCCGACAGCGGCGGCTTAAAACTCGTCATTTCCGTTCGCCCCGTGTTGTCTCAGATTAAGTTACCCCCCGGTACCCGTTCCGTCTCCGCTTTCCTTGTCAACTACCGCACCCCCACCACCGACGACTCCTTGCGAGATACCACTTACATCTTCCAAGCAACTTTAACTATTCACACCCCCTACCCCCTCGTCCCCCGCCCGAATTTGCGGGGACAAACCGATGATGATTGGGATGAAAAGGTGGCAGACTTGCAGTATCGGGAAGACTGCGAATTTGCTGTTGGCCACAACATTTCGGCGATCGCCCTCGTCCACTCCGACTCGATTTGCAAGGAAATTCGCACCGCCTGGATACCCACCGCTGACGTAGAAAAAGTCATCGCGGCCGTTGTACCCGGAACTGAACTGGAAATGGAAGCGATCGCTGCGGCACCCAGTCCCGCAGCTTTGCGGTCAATGCTAGAGCCAATGGTAACAACTTACGGCGATTGGATTGCAGACCAGGGGCACAAATTCCCCCTCGATCCCAACCGAGCTCAAATTGCCCAAACGTTGCTCAACCGCGCCCAAGTCGCGCGCGATCGCATCGCTGCGGGCCTCGACGCTATGAATGACCCCGAAGTGTTCGAGGCCTTTAGAATTGCCAATTTCGCGATCGCCAGATCCATCCGTCAACGCGCCACCCATGACAGTGAGAAAACCCCCGCAGAAATCCACGCCCCCAAATGGCGGCCGTTTCAGCTAGCCTTCCTGCTGATGAACTTAACGGGAATTGCCGATCCAGAAATGGGCGATCGGGACATCGTAGATTTGCTATTTTTCCCCACCGGCGGCGGCAAAACCGAAGCATATTTAGGGTTAGCCGCATTTACTTTAGTTCTGCGACGGTTACGAAATCCAGGGCTTAGCGGGGCCGGGGTTAGTGTCTTAATGCGCTACACTTTACGCCTGTTAACCTTAGACCAACTGAGTCGCGCCGCCACTCTGATCTGCGCTTTAGAATTAGAACGGCAAAACGATGTTCAAAAACTAGGCACTTGGCCTTTTGAAATCGGGTTGTGGGTCGGACAAGCAGCCACGCCAAACCGCATGGGACGCAAAGGGGACAACAACCCAGAAAGTGCCCGTACCCGCACCATTGCCTATCAAAACGACGATCGTAATAAACCCTCACCCATTCCCTTAGAAAACTGCCCTTGGTGCGGTGAAAAATTCACCCGCAACTCCTTTACCTTATTCCCCAACGCAGACAATCCCACGGATTTAAGAATTCTCTGCATCAACCGTAAACGCCTTGCCAATAACCAACTGCAATGTACTTTTAAAGGAAATAATCCCTTGCCCATTGTTGCGGTTGATGACCCCATCTATCGTCGTGTCCCCTGTTTTATCATCGCCACTGTCGATAAATTTGCCAACCTACCTTGGGTCGGAGAAACAGGGGCTTTATTCGGAAAAGTCGATCGCTATGATGACAACGGATTTTACGGGCCGGCTACTATTGGCATCGGTCGGACACTAGAAAAACCTCTCCTACCACCCGATTTAATTATACAAGATGAATTGCACCTAATTTCCGGGCCGTTAGGCACGATGGTCGGACTTTATGAAACGGCTATTGACGCCTTATCAGCTATTGACAAAAATGGCAAAAAAATCTATCCTAAAATAGTTGCTTCAACTGCAACCGTGCGGCGAGCAACAAAACAAATTCGCGCCTTATTTGGTCGCACCGAAGTCGATGTTTTTCCGCCTCCTGGCCCAGACCGCCGCGATTCATTCTTCGCCAAAACTGTCCCCGCTACAGAACAAAACCCCCGCACTTATATCGGCATTGCCGCTCAAGGTCGCAGCTTAAAAGTCATCTTGCTGCGGACTTATTTAGCTGTATTAGGGGCAGCTCAAAAACATTGGGATGCCAACGGCGGCGCGAGGAATAAAAATAATCCTGCTGACTCTTACATGACCTTATTGGGTTATTTTAACTCTCTGCGAGAACTGGGAGGAAGTCGGCGCATTGTTGAAGATGAAGTCAAATCTAGATTGTTAGGATATAGCCAGAGAAAACGGGAAAATGAGCAGTCAGGATGTTTGGCTAACCGCCGAATTAACGATGAACCTTTAGAATTAACTTCTCGCGTTAGCACTAGCCAAGTTTCGGAAGCAAAGCGCTGTTTAGCCTTAGCTTTTTCCGACGCACACCGGGTGGACGCTGCACTAGCAACTAATATGATTTCTGTGGGTTTAGATATTACTCGCCTCGGATTAATGGTCGTATTAGGACAGCCAAAAACAGCCGCCGAGTATATTCAAGCAACCTCGCGAGTAGGGCGAGACGAACAGCGACCGGGATTAGTGGTAACATTATTAAATGTACACAGACCGCGCGATCGCTCTCACTACGAACGTTTCGGCGCGTGGCACAACACTTTTTACCGGGCAGTCGAAGCAACCAGCGTCACACCCTTTTCACCCCGTGCCATTGACCGAGGAATTGCTGCGATTACCGTTGCTTTAGCGCGTCTAGGTAATCCAGAAATGACCGCACCTTTAAACGCAATTAAAATTATAGAACAGCGCTCCAACTTAGATTTTGTTGCTGATATCATTGCCCAGCGTTCTGAAATCCACGACGAAGACCGAGACGCGGAAGAAACCGAAGAATTGCGCCTGAAACTAAAAGAGCGAGTCAATAATTTGCTTGATACTTGGCAATATATAGCTTCTGAAAAAGGCAGTTTGCAATATCAGCAAGAAGTGGGAGTTGCACCGCCTTTATTATTTGACCCCCTTGACCCAGACTTGCAGAGGCAACCGCAACCCGCTAAAAAGTTTAAAGCACAACGTAGTTTGAGAGATGTGGAACCTGTTGTCAATTTGTGGGTGAAAAATCCAGATGGGTTCGAGATTGATGAGGATTAATTCGCGCACGGTGCGTCCGATTGAGCATCAAGATTAACTCACTTAGGGTGCGTCAGAAAAAAAGATTATTTAATTGCGAGAAATTTCTCTCTGACGCAGCCTACAAATAAACTCAGTAGGGTGCATCAGAAAAAAAGATTATTTGCCTAGCGGAAGATTTCTCCCTGACGCACCCTACTAAGTAACTAATTGCGAACAAATTTCCGGCTGACTTACCCTACCAACTACAAACTAACTAACTAAAATCAATATGAAAATCCCATCAGGACAAATTCGCCAAAGTCAAATTTTAACCACCTTCGGGCCGGGGGCAATGGTCGATTTGCCCAACTATTCGATTATTATTGGCGGGTTAAACCACTGGCGGGGCGATAAATCGCGCATCCACGAAGAGCGCCTGGAAGAGCGAGTTGCCGAAATTCTCGGCCTGGCCCGCGTTGCCCTGTACGCTCCCCCTGTAGATGAACAAGACCCCAGTGCCCCTCGCACAGGCATCACCGCCTTCACATTTCCCACTTGGTTTGTAGCGCAAGACGATGGCACTTGGAAAGCTTTCAACGGCAAAGAATACCGCACCAGACCTTTAATTCGTTGGGGGAGTTTGGTTAAGGGAAAATATCTTAATGCTGAGAGGAAGAAAAAGCCTGTTGTTCCGGTGCGCTTCGTGCAAGCTTGCGCCAACGGACATATCAGCGATATCAATTGGAATGCTTTTGCCCACAACAATTTGGACGCTCCATGCCGAGGGCAATTGTGGCTCGATGAAAGCGGTTCTGGCAATGATTTCGCTGAAATCTTCGTCCGGTGCGAAGCTTGCAAAGCCCGTCGCCCCCTTTCTGATGCCACTGTCCCGTATTCTAAAGTGCTTGGCCGGTGCTTGGGAGAGCGCCCTTGGCTCGGCCCGGTTGCAAAAGAACCTTGCCTTTCTAGAGAGGGCGATCGCCCGTTGTATAATCGACTGTTAGTGCGATCGGCGAGTAATGCTTATTTTGCTCAAGTGCTTAGCGTGATTTCTCTGCCGGACACAGACGCCAAACTCAGGGAAGCTGTCAATCAAGTTTATGAAGATTTCCTGCAATATGCTGAAGACTTAAATGATATCAGAAAAGAGCGAAAAAAACAAAAAGTTCTTAATGCTTTAGAAGGTTTAAGCAACGAAGCGGTTTGGGCAGAAATACAGCGAAGAAAGGCAGGATTTTCTAATACAAAAAAGAGCATTAAGCAAGTGGAAATTGAAACTTTACTTGCTAGTCCTGATGAAGTTGGGGAAGATGTGTCCGAAGGAGATTTTTACGCCCGCGCTCGCAAGTTAGAGGGGTTAAATCCTCTCGCAACAGCTCGCATTGAACGCATTATTCTAGTGCATCGGCTCCGAGAAGTCGTGGCGCAAGTCGGATTTACTCGTTTTGAAGCAGCTATGCCGGATATTGAGGGTGAATTAGATATTAACGTGCGACGGGCAGCTCTTGACATCGATCCGACGTGGGTACCAGCGATTGAAAATAGGGGTGAAGGAGTATTTATCGCCTTTAAAAAAGAGGCAATTGACCAATGGCTGAAGCAAAAAGCTGTTCGAGAAAGAGGGGAAGAGTTGCATAGGGGTTTCCAGAAATGGTGTAACACTAGAGGGATTCCGCAGGACAAAGCCAAGTTTCCGGGATTGCCTTACATTATGTTGCACTCCCTCTCTCACTTATTAATTACTGCTGTTTCTCTGGAATGTGGCTACGCGGCTAGTGCCATCCGGGAACGCATTTATGCTGGGGATTCAGGCTACGGTATTTTGCTCTATACCGGCACCTCTGGTAATGATGGAACTTTGGGGGGACTGGTGCAAATTGGCAAGCGCATTGAATTACTGTTAATCAGCGCATTGGAGTTAGGAAGGCTTTGCTCTAACGACCCAGTGTGTGCTCAACACGAACCGGAAAATCATGCCGAAGACCGTTTCTTACATGGGGCTGCTTGTCATGGGTGTTTGCTGATTGCTGAGACTTCTTGCGAACGGCGCAACGATTTTCTCGATCGGGCTTTAGTCGTAAACACAGTTAGTGGTAACAGTGCTGCTTTTTTCCCAGATGAATTATGATCTCTAAGGAATACAGGCAACGGAAATTTCCCCCGTGGGGAATTCCGTTTAATATTACGGCAGTTTATAGATATTCCGAAACCGACAGCATTCAGCATCAAACAGCAGCTTAACCGTTCCCGTTCCGCT